>JAGLGJ010000030.1 GCA_023144075.1 Candidatus Bathyarchaeota archaeon
GCAACTCTTTCGTGGTTTTTTCGGCGCGATATTCTTGCCAAAAACTGAATATGCCATTTATTATTATAACCGCGATTATTGCAAAAGTCAGTTGAGGCATATTTGTGGCGTAAGCCATTACAGAAGCCACCCACAAGAGGATTGCCATCGGATGCGTGAGATTGACTAAAAATCTTTGCAACAGAGATTTTCCACGAACCTCCCTAATCTCGTTGGGTCCAAATCTTTGAAAACGAGAAGAAACTTCATCTAGGCTGAGACCATCAGATCGACTATTTAGGGTCTCAAGTACTTTTTCAGGATGGGAAGAGTAATACGGTTCAAGTCTAAAAGATTCTTCTTGAGACAAATGATAAGACCCTGAATGAATTCCTTTCCCGATCTAAAGTATCTAATGAACTTTCTGTCTAGCTAATATTTTGACTATCCATATTAATCAGTACTTAAAGGAGATTCATGGTAAACGGTAGCTCCACACGGAAGTAGGATTTGTGGAGCAATACAAATAGGTCAGTCGATATCTAAGAATCTGTCCTAACTTGGAGTCAGTTATCATTGGATAATGCGATCAAGACCATCAATCTAACAAAAAAATTCAAGGATATTACTGCAGTTGAAGATCTAAATGTTGAGATCAAACAAGGCGAGATCTTTGGTTTACTTGGCCCAAACGGAGCTGGTAAAACTACAACGATCTCAATGTTGTGTACAATTTTGAAGCCGACTGAAGGATCTGCCCAAGTTAATGGCTATGATATACTAAAAGAACCCGAAAAAGTAAGGAAATCTATTGGAATAGTCTTTCAACAGCCTAGTGTGGATGATATACTAACAGGCTTGGAAAATCTTCGTCTTCATGCAATGTGGTATGGTGTTCCCAAGGAAACACGTAAGAATAGAATAGACGAAGTCCTTGAACTGGTAGGATTACAATCTAGACAGAACAGTTTGGTGAAAACCTATTCTGGAGGTATGAGAAGGCGTCTTGAGTTAGCTAGAGGATTGCTCCACCTCCCAAATGTACTTTTCTTGGATGAGCCAACATTAGGACTTGATCCACAAACTCGAGAACATATATGGAAATATATTGAAAAAATGTCAAGAGAGCGTGAAATGACGATTGTGCTGACCACCCACTACATGGAAGAAGCTGACAACCTTTGTGATAGAGTGGCAATAATCGATCAGGGAAAGATAGTTGTAATGGATGCACCTGACTCTCTGAAAGAAAAAGTTGGTGGAGATATAGTCTATCTCAAGACAACAGCTGCAGATACTAACAAATTTAAAGAAATCGAAGAAGTTAGTAAGATAGAGAAAAAGGATGATTGTATAATTCTTACAGTAAAGAATGCAGGTGAACATCTTCAAGAGATCCTTGAAATTTCTGGAAAAGTTGAAAGAGTTGAAGTAAGATCAGCAAGCCTTGAAGATGTCTTCATAAATTATACGGGCAAAGAAATCAGAGCCGAGACCGGTGAAGGTGGCATTGTTCAGAGAATAATAAAAGAGCGTACAGTAAGATGAGTCAAGCAGAAGCTATTTACGCCCTCTGGCTAAGAGAGTTTAAGGTTTTCACACGTGAAAAATCAAGAATTGTTTCATCGATATTTACACCAATGCTCTGGATATTTGTTTTCGGTGGCGGTTTAGGTTCAGCAATCAATATTGGAAATGTGAACTATCAGATCTTTATTTATCCAGGCATCTTGGTAATGAGTGTGCTCTTCAGCTCCGTATTTTTTGGGGTCTATGTAATCTGGGATAGAAAGATCGATATACTGAAGGCAATTCTTGTAGCACCTCTATCAAGAACAACAATTTTCGTGGGAAAAGTACTTGGTGGATGTACAGACTCAATGATACAAGCACTGATCATGTTGCTTGTGAGTTTCATTCTAGGTATCTACCTGACTGTATCATCTTTTCTATTAGCCATAACTATACTTTTCCTGTTGGCGCTTAGTCTCGTGAGTACCGGTTTAATCATAGGATCTCTAATGGAAAGCCCTGAGGGATTCAATATGATCATAAGTTTTCTGATTTTCCCACTCTTCTTCTTCAGTGGTGCCCTATTCCCAATAGATAATCTGCCTATCTGGCTCTCATTCATTACATATATTAATCCAGTTACATATGGAGTCGATGCTCTTAGAATGGCAATTATAGGCGTATCTCAGTTTCCATTATATGTAGATCTTATTGTATTAACTGGATTTGCTGTAGTGATGTTCACAATAGGAACAAGAACCTTCGAAAGAATGAAATAAGACAATTATTTCGTGCACCCAATAGTATGGACCAAATGTTAATCGTTATGATAAAAGCAGTAGTTTTAAAATTGTCTACTCAAGTTTTACTATTCTTTTCTTGTAGTGATTTCTTTTTCATCTCATGAACGTATTTTGGAAAACCTCTGGGAGCATTAGCTGAGAGTTTCATTTTTTTTCTAATTCTATATATTGCGGAGAATGAAACATCCATTTCTCTCGCAATCTGTCTGTCGTTTAGACCTTTTTTGTATAGTTCCATGAATTTGTTCTGTGGAACTGATTTTCTTTTGCCTGTAGATGTTTTCTTTTTAATTTTTTTCGGACGTCTTCCGATTCCTGGGACTTTATCTTCTAATTGTTGCACTGCGGTCCAGAGACTTCCAGAAGTTGGGCTACCGCATTTGTCACAAAAGTTTGCGCCTCTTGTTAATTCGGCGTCGCAATTAATGCATGGATACAAACGGGCCATCCGTCATAATCACTTAATCATTATTAATGTGTATGTGGTCGTTAAATATTATGTATTTTAATGAAATTATGATATTTGCAGACCTAAATAACTTTGCATCTGATTTAAGGCAAAGTTAAAGGAATAGTGGAAGCGATAATCTTCACATTAGATCTTTTCTCATTTTCCAATGTTCAATACTTCCAAAAATAGTATGTGCCTTGTTCAATATTTTATATCCATTCTTTTGATAGAATTGCAAAGCGGCATCTCTGCCATTTAATATCACGTGATGGGCTCTCTTATTTTTCGCAATTTTTTCAAGTTCTCTAAGTACTAAGGTTCCGATTCCTCTGTTCTGGAAGTCTAATTCCACTGCCATATACCTTATCTGAGCTTCAACGCCAGAATTGAAATGTAATCTGCCCACAGCGACTATTTTTTTATTCATACAAGCCATTAGATGGATTGATTCATCCTCTAATGGATCTTTCTCACTTCCACGTGGTTGTTTCCATGGTTCTCTAAGAATTCTCCATCTAAGATCATAATATTTCTCAATATCGATTTGATTCTTAGGTTGGAGAATCTCAATTTTCATTATCCATCACCGTTCTGAAAATCTGAAGACTTAGCGCGCGTAACACCAAAGCATGTGTTATTTATTTTCTGAGTTTCTAATTATTCTATTCTTAAGGATTCCAATACTCTCGATCTCCAATTCTACTGTATCGCCTGGCTTTACCCATTTATCCAACTCTGCACCACATCCGCCTCCCACAGTCCCCGAGCCAAAGAATTCTCCAGGATAAAGCGTTTCATCTTGGGAACAATATTCAATCATATCTTCCCATTTCCAATACATATCGCCACTATTGCCTTCACAAGTAATCTCGCCATTTATTCTGGCTATCATTTTCAAATTTTTGATTTTAGAGTGAAGCTCGTCCGTAGTAACTAGGCATGGGCCCATTATGTTGCTGTTATTGAAATCTTTTCCTTTTGCAGGTCCCATGCTAACTTCCATTTCTGCCATTTGACGATCTCTAGCACTTATATCATCGAATATTGTATATCCCGCAATATGTTCAGTAGCTTTCTTTTTTGATATATTCGTACCTTTCTTCCCAATGTACATGCCCAATTCCAATTCATAATCTAATTTCTCTGTATAACTGGGCCAAAGTATTGGATCATCAGGCCCAGCAACAGTATTTGGATTGCCCTTGTGATATATCGGGATCTCGTACCATATCTTCGGGATTGGTTTGCCACGTTTCTTTAGGGCAGTTTCCAAATGTTTTTCGAATCCCATAAAATCTCTTATTGATTTAGGTCTGGGTACTGGAGCAAGCAGTCTGATATCTTCTCTTCTATATGTGATTTGTTCAGACTTTGGTCCTACTAATTGTTCATTTCTTCTCAATCCTCTCTCAACAAATTCTTTACCCTTTTTAGAAGCCTCATTAGAGGTGGATCCCAAATGAAGAAATTGAACCATGTCAGATGGAATCGATGCGTTAGCCAAGGTGTAAATGTCTTCTTCTGATCTCTCATAATGCAGATAGGATGCATAAGCAGAATTCAGATCAATTATGCAGTTAGAACTAAGGCAGCCTATTCTATTGAATATGCCAATAGGGTTCTTTACTTGAAAAGTAACTAATCTCATTTATCGTACCACAAAAATTTGTATTACAATAATTGCAGAGATTTATAAAAATAATGAACTAGGCAGAAAATAATTTCCGATAAAGATTCATAAAACTATTTTTTCTTTCCTAATCTACCTTTGAACTTTTCTATTGGATATCTACTCTTATTTTTTCCAATTTTTTTGAGAATAGTTTGAGCGATGTCTATTTCTAATGCATTTGATAAACTAATGCAATAAATGAAAATATCAGCTAACTCATCTTTAATATTGGAATTTTGGAAGTTATTGGATTCATTTTTCTTATAATTATTTTTTAATGACCATTGAAATATTTCTAGAAGTTCCGCTGATTCAATACAAATAGACTCTGCAAGATTTCTTGGAGTATGATATTTAATCCAATCTCTTTCAATAACAAAGTCTCTGATAGTTTCTTTCATTTGTTGAAAAGTGCAAACATTATCATTAGTTCTCATTGTTAAGCACTAACTCTTTAAGAATACCTAAAACATGTGTATAGGAATATTACTTTTTAGGAATATCGGGCAAGAACATTTCGTGAATACGATTAGCCTTGAGGACCTACTTTGAATCATAGATATGATTAGGCTAGACGCCAATAAAAAAGAGAGAAATGAAATTATTGCTTATTCACTTGTTTGATCTTCCATATCCGCGATGGGAGCAGTGTAAGAGCGAGCTTAAGACCTACCGCGTGTCAAATTGCAATTAACAACCTATGAAACATGGATGTATCATTCATGATACAAAAGTGTAGAAGCTCTTATTTGTGAAATGCAATTTCCCTTTTAATAAATCCATTATTTAGGCAGGGAATAATTGTTGCTTGATAATAGTCATGAATTAATTTATGTACCGGAATGTTTGGTTCAAGAAATAGATGATATAATCAAGAATAGCAGATTGTATTCCAATAGAGAAGATTTTGTATTCGACGCAATTGAGAAGTTTATCTCAGACGCTGTTAAAGAGAAAATCGAAAGATCTTATATTAGAAACTATGGTTAAAGCTCTAGCTAGAATATTGTCGCAGCGTCAATAATAGTATATTCTTTAACAGGTGCTTCCATTCAAGTTAATGAAATTTAGAGAAATGTTATGCCGATTGAGTTTTTTATATCAAATATTTGAAAAATCTTTCTTGGGAATTCTGGCGATCTTCTCCTTAACGGCACTAGTTATGAATGCTTCTCTACTATAATATGAATTAGAATATCTAATCATTTGATCTATGTCTTTGATCATGGCTTCAGAGAAATAAACAATATCGCGATCACTTCTTCTAGGCAATTATGTCTTCCTCACGAAGTCAAATCAAATGTAGATTCTGTATGGATCAGAAAGTTTTCAATATAAAATTTGATTTGACTGAAGCATAGATGTTACATACTTTATTTATCTCAGCAATATTTCATATTTCAGAAAATTATTTTGATTGAAGATCTAGTAAGTTTCATTTCTTTTGATGCAAGGGAGAATTTAAGGCATAAGCAGATAAAGCCCAGTCATCTCCCATATCGCTCCGAGTACTAATAGAATTATCACAATGATATACAATCTTCCTGTATCTTTCAATGCTTCTTTGAAAGCAATTTTACGACTTTCAGAAAAATATCGATTTGGAAATATGCTTGAAAGGCTCAAATTTATTCCAGCTGTAGCCGAGAAAACGTAAGCACCTAATTCAAGAATTAATGTTCCTAAAGCTACGATCATCCATTCAATTCCAACTGGAGCTTCGGTTTCAATTGAGGCAGCATATGTAAATAATGCTCCTATAATGAAACCACGGAATACTGTTACCACCCCAGATATCGCTGCTCCTATGAGAGGAATCATTCCAGGGAGAGTCGTTGTTGCAAAAGCGCCTCCAAAAAGATTCACTATAAACGTATATAAAATCGCAAATGCTAGATTTCTATTTTCAAATGCACTAATTATTGGAGTGTATACAGGATTTGTTGAAATTCCTTCAAGCATAGGCTCTATGAATCCCAATATGCTTGGTACTTGGATGCGAATTACAATATATCCGATAAAATATGAGATAATGTATAATACTGTAACAAGTAAAAGGAGTCCTTTCATTTTTTTTGCTGTTTTCAGTGATTCATTCAAGAATCTCATCACTATTCTCACTTATCCAAATCAAATGAACGATTATCAAAGATAAAGGTACGATTTGAAGAAAATTTGTCTAATAAAAGTAAAGATATTTTTAAACCGGATATGGTGAAATAGTTATTGTGTAATACGACTTAACAAATAGATACATGGCGCCTTACATTGCATCATAGAGAATAACTCACAAACAGAATGTAGAAGAAACAGGGATTTGGCATGTTCAACATAGCAATTTTGGTACTTTTAATATCATCGTCTTTCTCATATGTGGTGTCACCTCTCCCAATCTCTATTCAAGAAGATGTAAGTTTCACTCTTTATGCTATTTACAGTGCTAAAGATTCTACAAGCGCTTTTGAGATGCTGGTTGATCATTTTCGGTCAAACATATCCGATGAGGTTAGGAATATGTCATATTATGATGTCAACGAATCAAAGTTATGGTCTTCTAAAGCTGAAGATTATCTAAACAAAAAATCCTATGACGAAGCTAAGAAATGTGCTTATTACTCATGGTTTTTGGCAGAAAGAGCATCATTTAGGATTTACGTGAATATGACTTGGACTATGATCCAAGAAGCAAATGAAACAATCAAAAATATGCCAAGTTACATTGAGAAACCTTCAGTTGCACAGAACACCTTGAAGAAATCTATTGATAAATTCAGAAGTTGGAGTGTCCCAGTTGTTTTTGGAGTGAATGGGCCTTCATTCCACTTGAAAGGTTATGCAGTATCAATGAATTATAATAAAAAACCATTATACTTGGATGACGACAGTGCATACCAACTCGCCAGACGAGCAAAAGAAGAAGCATTAATACATTTGAAAAGCCAAACAAATCTCAGAACGCAAATAGAGTCACGGATCAATAAACTTCTTGAAAGAACCAATTTTAGTTTGTTCTTAATGGCTACAGCAGCAATTCTAGTTATATCTTCAATAGTTTACATCTTAACTCAAAAATCAAAGCAGCATGTGAAGAAAAAGGTCGGAAATTATTACGGGCTGAACTATCTACAGTATTTTAATGTTAAAAATTCTTTTTACACAAATAAGGTTGGCTGCAGAGCAAGTTAGGATAATATGTCTCATCCATTCTTTCTAGAGTGTGATAGGGTATTTCCCATATTTTCTTCCAGTCTCAACCATTGCAAGATAATTCTCGAGTTTGCCGCCCCCATACCATGAATTACTCGATGATAATATGTGGCCTCCATTTGGTGATGCTGCTTTAATTGCGTTTTTTGTTTCTTCAATTATTTCTTCTGGTCTCTTTGTAGCTAGATTATCAACAGAAATATTGCCATGTAATATGAGTCTATCACCGTAATTCTTTTTGATCTTACCGATGTCTACACCTGCACTAGGATCTAAAGAGTGTAAACCATCGATTTTCGCGATATCTAATAAATCCTCAAGTAATGGATCAACAAATCCATCTGTATGTTTTATGAATTTGGTGTTATATCGATGGGCCATTTCCACTTGTCTCCTCATAGCATCGAAAACTCCTAATGACCTGAATCTGTGTGGAGGTAGCATTGGTCCTTTTGCCTCGCATAAATCTCCGCCCATAATGATAATATCTAAATCGTGTTGACATAGAATCTTAATCAATTGAATATTGAAGTCAGTTAATTTGTCTATAAATTTCTTCACTAATGAAAGATTTTTATGCATCCAATAGACGAACTTCACTGGTGTCAGGGCTTCCCATGTTTGTGCAAAAGGCTCACGAATATGGAAACCTAGTGCCATTGTCTCTTTGTTAATTTTCTTCAAATGTCTTAGACCATAATCTCTTCCAGGTGCCTCTGGGTCGGGGAATTCATATTCTAGAAACTTTTCAACATCTTCTTCTGTATTGAATACAGTTCCAGTTACAGTCTGAGTCTTTGAGGTCGGATCAAATGTACATGTTCTTCCTAATTCGTCCACGAGTTGACCATTGGATAATTTTTTTAATTCATAATTATCTGGCAATGATGTTGATATGCAGTAGATTAGATCTAAACCGATCTTTCTGTATGTTTTGTAGTAGATATCATATAATGATCTTTCTTTCTCTCTGTCTGAGATTAAAGCGGATTGTGACGAGTAAGTAATATCTTTTTTAATATCTAGAATTTTTTCCATAAGGCTGAGATCTATTGACAACTCGCTGATTGGGACCATGTCTGGTTCTTCGAAGTTAATTGCTTTTAGGACTCTTTCTCTACTATTCAATTGTTGTTGATCCCACCATTTTCCTTGCTAAGTCTATTGATTCAAATGCATCTCTTCCGTAAGCATCTGCACCTATCTCGTCTGCAAATTCTTTTGTTATGGGTCTGCCTCCGATCATTGTTTTCACTTCTGAACTGACTTTCTTTGATAATCGCACTGTTTTAGACATCTCGGGCATTCCGGTTGTTAATAAGCAGGACATGGCTAGGATGTCTGGCTTATGTTTCTGTATATTCTCTACAAATTTTTCGGGTGAAACATCAACGCCGATATCTATCACTTCAAATCCTTGAGTAGTTAACATGTTATTCACGAGATTTTTACCAATATCGTGAATGTCTCCTTTCACTGTACCAAGTAAGACTTTGCCCATGGGTTCAGATTCACCAGATTGAAGTCTGGGTTTAACTAAATTAGTTACTTCGCTGGCCATGACGCCAGACATCACGAGGTCTGAAAGGAAGTACTCACTATTTTCATATTTTTGTCCAACTTCGTCAAGACCTTTTTTGATAGCTTTGATAAGTTGATTTGCTTCAACGCCTGAATCAAGAGCTTTCATTGTGAGTTCTTTAATTCTATCGGGGCCTTCTAATTTGATGAAACACTCTTTGATGTTTTCAAGAATATCGGAACTGTTTGACATAATTGACACTTTCGTTTTTGGAATATTGAAAAATCTAACATATGTTATATTCGATTTCAAGATTTCGCAGAGGATGTTGAAGCTATCTCAGCAATGATTTTACCAACAATTTTGGTGTCTGCTTTTCCTCCAAGTTCTATAGGTAACTCTTCGTTTTTTGACTCTGTTAAATACTTAGCAACTGAAGCTTCTATCACTTGAGCCGCTTCTGTTAGACGTTTGTCTTGATGATATGTTCCAAGAAAATCAAGCATGAGTCCTGCAGAAGATATTTGACCGATAGGATTTGCCTTGTTCGTACCTGCTATGTCATAAGCGCATCCGTGTGTCGGTTCGAAATATCCTATTCGCTTTTCTATATTGAAGTTTGTTGCAGCCGTCATGCCTAATCCTCCAGCAATCTGTCCAGCCAAATCGCTCAATAGATCAGCAATTAGATTCTCCGCTAGAATTACATCGAATTTCTGAGGTTCCTTAACCAACAATGCACAAACAGCATCTGCGTATAAATCCCTACATTTTATGTCCGGATAGTCTTTACTAACTTTCCTGAATATGTCTCTGAACATGCCATGTGTTTTGCGAAAAATGT
>JAGLGJ010000031.1 GCA_023144075.1 Candidatus Bathyarchaeota archaeon
TTAGATTATGAATAAAAAATAAAGGGAAATTATTATAGGAAAAAGGGATTGTTGTGGATTTATTCCACAACTAGTTTAACTCTTGGCTTGTCACCGTATTCCCAAGAGAGTTCAGGTCTAGCTCTTTCCTCCTGTTTCGGATACACGTATCTACCTTTGTCTTGATCTGTAGGCCACTCGAATCTTCCACCCCATTTCATTATGAAAGTTTTCAGGTTGGGATATTTCATCTTAGCTATGACCTCAAGCTCGGTTGGATCTCCCTCTGCGATGGCCCAATTGTCATAATGCATCGGGATTAGAACTTTGGCTCGCAGTTGTTTTGCTACTCGTGCAGCATCGGCAAAAGACATTTTATCCGTAAAACTTAGGGGGCTGTCTCCGCAGTTGATTAGGGCAATGTCAACCTTATTCTCGCTTCCAACTCTAAAGTAGTAATCGTGGTATGACGAATCGCCTGTGTGATATATGTTTCCTGAAGGCGTTTCTAGAAGATAGTTGAGTCCAACTTCATCTACTGTCTTGCCTGGTCTTACTTCTCCGCCACGTAATGCGCAGAAGTCTGTGGATTTAGTGGTTTTTATGACTGTATCCTTTATTTTCTTCTGTTCTCCTGGTTGCATCTGAATAATCCTATCTTTTGGAACCCCGTACATTGCAAACATCTTGCATGAGGCTGGTGGACCTATGAAAACACATTTTGTATTCTTGATCAGAGGCTTGACGGTGTAAATGTCACAGTGATCATTGTGTGGATGGGTTGACAGTAATGCGTCAACTTTAGTGAACGCCCATGGGTCGATAACGTGTGGATTGCAGCGCATCCATTCCTGACGTGCGGCGCCATCCATTCTGACCGGCCCTCCACCGCCTTCGTAAGTTATGTAGAGTGACTGGCCGCTGTAATTGTCGATGAGGATATTAGCGTCTCCTGGGGTTTTCATGTAGAAGGAGCAAGCTCCAAACCACCAGAGAACTAGTTTACCTTTTTCGACTTTTTCGGCTTCTATCTGTTTATTAAGATATGTTCCCCATTCTGGGAAGACTTCACGTAGCCATGTGTCTCGGTCCATTGGCCTATCTTTTTCTTCTTCATTTGCATTCGGTATGCCAATGTTGTCTTTATCCATTCTTTCCATGGTTAATCACTGCGGGAGCTATAGCCAATTCTCTATTAAATGATTCTCTCAAATTGATCGAAGAGCACCTTTCCATGCGATTTTAACTATATAACGTCGTTATGTTTTTATACAATGATTCTAATACTAAAATAAGATTCCCTTGGGAGAACGAATAACTCGGAGAAAATATTTGAAATATCTTGGCGGAGCGGCAGCTCTTGCTATAGCCGGCGGAGCCGGATACAACGCTTACAATCTCTATGCTCCCAAGGAAGAGTTATCAATAATTTCTAAAATACCAAAGGAAACTCCTGAAGGAGGTGAATTGATGAAAACATTCGGAGAACTAATATATACTCCAGATAGTGCCGAGGGGGAAGCCCTAGGCAAAGTAGAGTCACACTCTCCCAAAATAGAAGCACCAGAAAGTGTGGGTGCAGAGAAAACTTTTGAGGTTAGAATAACAGTAGGACCTCACCCTAATACCATCGAACACTCGATAAGACAGATCGATGTATTTATTGCCGAAGATGGAAGAGCGTTTAATCCTATATTTTTAACAACAGTCAAATTGACACCCGTCTACAGCGAACCAGACATCAAACTAAATCTAAAACTCAAAAAGAACAGCACACTATACGCAATCGAATATTGTAACCTACACGGCCTATGGGAATCACGTAAGAAAATTGAAGTAACGTAATATAAAAAATCTCATTGGAAGCGCGCGGTAAAATCTGCGCGCTATTATTGTAAATCATGGAAATCCAGGGTAAAAAATATCAAAAATAGTATTCTAATTAAAGAATTTTAATTTCATTTGATATTATTTAATTATCCTCTATATTATTGGGGAATAAGTTTATAGTAGAAATAACGCGCGCTGTGAAGTAGGTTCAGACCTCATCAAAAAGAAACTGTTCAAGTTTTTCCATGTTTTCATTCCAAGAATCAGGACATAAAGTGTGTTCGATAATAGCCATGCTACTGAGAAGGCTGTTTCCATCTTGTGGTGTGAAACAGAAGCCTATTACCTCAGCTGTATTTCTGACTACTATTGTTGGCAACACAACTACTGTCTGATTCAATATACGCCCATAATAACCATGATCACGTCCAAAAGAGAACACCTCACTTGCAAGTTGATTATGTGTCACTGCAACTCTAGGATTCAATCTAAATCGTTCTTTTACTTCTTCCTCGTCAATTTTATTATTTAAATGCAGATTGAACCATATCGAATGCATATATTGCGTATTTAATTTGATAGAGCTGGAGAATAAGTCCAATTCTAATCCGATAGTCTTGTAGAGCCAATAAACATCTCTTGCGTGATGTGTCCCAAAAGATTCATCGCCATGGTTTTCGACTTTTGGCGATGGAACAAAGCCCCCATTCTGGCTTATGTCGTTGGCCCTTCTTAGGCAAAGAAATCTACCTTCAGAAAGATTCGAAGTGTTATCATCAATTGCAATGGTTTGTATAATTGCAGCAATATTATGTGTGTTGCAACTGACTATTTGGATATATTTATCGTTGCTAGTCAGGGCGTCATCATTTATTCTAAAAGCGTACATCTTGCCAAATCCAAACTCTGATCCCTGCGCCACAAAACATTTGACCTCATCTTTAAAACTCTCATAGTATCGCTTTTTATTCTCTAGGCCAGATGGTGTACAGTCGATAACTACCGTTGCTCTGGAGATAGCTTCTTCATGTTCATAATCTGGTTCAAGATCAATCTTCTTGAATTCGCTGAACTTTTCTTTCGGTACACTTAGTTTGGCGCCACGTTTTATTAGATCTCTAACTTTGGAACGATCCGTAAGTAAAGGTGTACGTTTAGAGAAGGTCACCTCATCAATACAAAGTTCTTTCTTTAGATTTGCCAATAAACCAATCAAAGGTTCGCCTATAGTCCCTGTTCCAACAATATGAACAATATTTCCTCTTGTCAATTCTCATTAATCTCTCTGTCACTAGATGGAAAAGAGCAAAATTGGGTAAGGGTTACAAGTATCAAGAATCTTTTTGAAACTCATTCTTCTGTTCGCATGAATCACAGCCAAGTATGTGTAAATAGTAATCATAATTGATGTTTAGCTCACAATGTGGACAGACAATCGGGTTATTCATAATGATCTGAGTTATCATATGTGTAATACAATTTAACCATTTCTTGTATTACCTTTTTGTCAAAAAAATGGTGAATTAAGATCAAACTTGTGTGGCTCCGTTCCAAGATGGATTGAAAAAGTAATAATTCAGACACAACAAACATTGCCTGTTCTAAATTATGAACAGCTTGTTCGTAAGTGTCGAATTATAACTGGCTCCATCGAGTATTCATTAGGGTGGAGTAAATGGATAAGAAACTTTTCTACAAGACTCTCCCAGTCTTAATAGCGCTATCTGTTATTGTACTGCCGAATATATTGACAGCAGAGACTAGAACAGGTTTCACAGAAGATGATATTCAGATCAAGATTTTCATATCAAAAAATGAATTAGAGAACTTTATTCTTATGAAAGTCAGAGAGGCTGAATCTAATAATCGGTACTGGAAATTCATCGAGACCGCAAGAAACAAAGAAAATGTTCAACTAAGTGCGGTAGATGGGCTTGAATATTCAACAACTAACATACAAGTAGAAGGAGTGGATGAAGCAGACATTATCAAGATAGACGGGCAATATGCCTATCTTAGTTCAGAAAATAAAATATTTATTGTAAAAGTCTACCCTGCAGAAAAAATGGCGATTCTGTCTTCCACTATTCTAGATGGAAGGATCCTGGGTTTATTCGTAAATGATGATAGGTTGATCGTCTTTGAAGGTTCAGTCTCTCCAACGTTAAAACCAGTCCCTGATCTCACTAGGCGAGAAGTAATTCCTCATTTAGATCCTCAGGGAGTTAACCTGAAGATATATGATATTTCAAAAAGGGAAGCCCCTTATTCACAATAGATATGAGCCATCCTGGGAACCCAAGAATACTTGGTAAACTCAAGATCCCTGGATATTCTGACTATCTTCACCCATATGATGAGAAACATATTATTGGTATTGGTAAAGAGACTATTGAGGCTGAAGAAGGTGATTTTGCATGGTATCAAGGTCTAAAGATATCACTATTCGATGTCAGCAATGTGAAAAGTCCCAAAGAGATTGATAAACTGATAATTGGCGATAGAGGTACAGATTCGCCAGCTCTACGAGATCATCATTCGATCCTATTCGATCGAAATAGAAATCTGTTAGTCGTCCCAATCTTAGAAGCTAAACTATCTTTCGACATGTATGAAGAAGATATCAGACCATCAACTCATGGAGACTTTGTATTCCAAGGCGTCTATGTAATAAATATCGATCCAAAAGTTGGACTATTGACTAGAGGAAAAATTACACATTTAGAAAACTTTGAGGAATTGCTTAAGAGTGGATATTACTTCGAGTCAGAATATGAGATAACTAGAAGTTTCTACATTGAAAATGTATTGTACACAATATCCGATCGATTAATTAAATCAAATAACCTGGCGGATCTAAGTGAGATCTCGAAATTACATCTAACGGATTACTAGATCACAGAATAATTCCTCACCCTTTTTTCTTAGCGCCAGCTTTTAGAAACGAACATAGAGTATTAATTGGATCTAATCCTATGTTGATCTGAAAGAACAAGGTTGAATGACTACATAATGATCTGAAAAGATGATGTGAATGAACATAATCTTCGTTGGAACAGCAGGATCAGGAAAGACAAGTCTTACAAACAGATTTGGAAATTGGATCCAAAAAAACACCAGTAATAAAATATCTTTTATAAATCTGGATCCGGGGTGCATCCATTTACCTTACAAATGTGATTTTGATATCCGAGGATATTTCACAGTAGAAGAAATAATGAAAAAAGAAAGTTTGGGACCAAGTGGAGCAATGGTAAAAGGTGCAGAGTTGACTGAAAAACTGATGAACGTCATAATAGAAAAAATTGATCAGTTAAAAAGTCAATATGTTTTGATAGATACACCGGGCCAAAGTGAAATATTTGTATTTCAGTCGGCTGGACCTACAATATGTGATCATCTGAAAAAGTCATCTCAGACAATATGTGTTTACATAATTGACGGGTTAATTGCAAGTACGGGTACTAGTTTAGCCTCTGCTATATCATTATCGCTTGCAACACAAATGCGACTTGGTATTCCAACAGTAAATGTCTTAAACAAATCTGATCTCGTAAAAAATCAAGAAATCGACAGAATGCTCTCCGATTATGACTACATGAAAACGATGATAGAAAAAGAGGAGAGTGGAACCATGAAAGGACTCGCCTTGAAATTCGTCGATGCAGCTAAAATGTTATCATCGTCACAAAGAGTAGTTCAAGTCTCGAGCATCACAGGTGAGGGTATGAGTCAACTTTTAGACTTAGTACAAGAGAGCATGTGTGAATGTGGAGATCTGTCTTAAATAAAATCGCTAAACAAATTTTTTCAAAGATTCTAGTTAGATAAGTTGCAACGAATATGAGCATGAAAGGAATCCATGTTCTAAAAGGACTCATAAACATCTCAAGACTTTTGTTTATTAAAAGAGCAACACCAAAAAAGTCCACTATGATTATGAAAGCAACGAAGACTGTCGCTGTCTGCAATGTTGTTGTATAATTGAACTTGCTATAATAAATCAGTGACACTATCACGGCTATTATGGTGGTAAAAATCGCATGAGCCATTATAGCATTCTCAACAGTTGTAACGACCATACCAACGCCTATTGTAGCTGCGAAGTGTCCATACCAAAAATGCATGTACCGATATTGCGATAGTTTTCTTCATCACCCACTCAACCTCGATAAAATGTGAAATAATGTTTATCGTATTCGATCAAATATGACGCACATTAACAAGAGAGCGTTTTAAATTTTAAAGAATTTGTGTGCGTTTTTTTAGTAATTCAGGTTGAAAGTTTCTTAGTAATCTCGGTAAGGTATTTACCAAGATCACTGGCCATTTTCAATTCATTGTCGGAAGGCATTCGCTCTCCCATTGTACCAGTAATCGTTGAAGCTCCATAAGGTGAGCCCCCACTGATCTCTTTAAGTGTCATCTGATCTTTGAAGGAGTAAGGTAGACCAACGAAAATGCAGCCATGATGAAGAAGCGTTATCATAGTTGTTATTATGGTTGTTTCTTGGCCGCCATGTTGAGTAGCAGAACCAGTGAATGAAGATGCAGGTTTTCCTATCAGTTCGCCAGCCATCCATTCTTTAGTAGTTTGATCCCAGAAGTTTCTCATTTGAGAACACATATTACCGAATCGCGTAGGTGTTCCAATTATTAATGCATCGATACCCTTGAGATCTTTATGAGGGTGGGCAACTGGGACATCCTTCATCATTTCTTTAGCCTTCTTGATATCTTCATTCCAAGAGCGTTTTGGAATGAGCTCAGGAACCTGCTTGAGGATCGGTTGGCCTCCAGCTTCCTTGACGCCTTCTGACACACTTTCAGCCATTCTGAATATGTGGCCATACATGGAGTAGAATAAAATCAGGACTTTTGGTTTGGTTTTACGAATTTTCCTTGCGGCTGGTCCTTTAATCGCCTCGGAAGCAATAATAGTTGCAGCGCCACATAAATCACAGAAGTATTCATCGGACGATATTTCATTTCCACAAACTGAACAATAAGCCATGACAATCAAGACTCATGAATTTCCCGTTACATTTGATACTGATAAAGAATTACATTAGTATACCGGATCAATTGAACTATTTTGAGAAATTAGGTAAAGCATTTTAATCTTAGATATTGAAGTAAGTCGGATACAAGTTATTTTAACTAGCATACTTTTACTAAACAAAGAAATGGAAAAGTAAATCTACTCTACCATGAGTGAGTAGGTGCCTGCCAGAGTATCTCATTACTTCCTTTATTTTCAAGCGGTAATCAGAGGAATAGCAATAGATCTTACATCTCTTGCATAGTGGTTTGGGATCTAGCGGACACTTTTCTCTTTTTTTAATGGAGTAAGCTAATAAGTCGCTGCAATCTTGGCACAGTTTAGGGCTATTCGATTCATAATTCAGATAGTCACTATTTTGAGGACTCCATTGATTCTTAGGTCGAGATTTATGTTTATTATCACAAAACAAGTCAATAAACTGAATAAGAATTTTTACATCATGATTCAATTTTACTTTATTCTTCAATTGTTCCACTTGTTATGTTCTGCGCGTTATTAATGACTGATGATGCTGTTTTTTTAAAGGTAAGTAAGATATTTGGATGAAATTGGCAATTGGTGTGCGCTATGCGTGTTAACAAATGGTAGTTTTAAAAGTACTGAAATGTAATGGATTGCTGAGATTTTTCATTGTTTTTCTCCATGTACTGAAATGATTGTCTGTCTCAATGGAGTGATCTTTCCAGAATTCTTTATGGCTTCCTCAGTAATTTGTTGAAGACCAAAGCAACAAGGTACTTCCATGTTGACTAGTGTTATGCTCTTTATATTATTCATTTTCAAAATGTCAGTCAGTTTCTTGATATAGTGTTCTGCATCATCGAATTTTGGACAGCCCATGACAAGTGTTTTTCCTCTCAAGAAATCGATATGGAAATTTGCATAGCTGAAAGGGACACAATCGGCTGCTATTAAAAGGTCTGCGTTTTTAAGGTATGGTGCATGTGCAGGAACAAGGTTTAACTGAATAGGCCATTGTCGTAACTCTGATTCTAATCTGATATTTTTAGATGTTCCCTTTTCAGATATGTTATCTCTTCTATCTATTATCCTTGAACGAGGACACGTGAAGGGCACATCCTTGAAATGGTTGTTTGATGATGCATGCTTCTGTTCATTGAGATGTGTCTTGACCGCTTCTTCATTGAAATCTTCTGCATCTCGTTCTTCAATTGTTATGGCGTCCTGCGGACAATGGCCAAGGCAAGCTCCAAGACCGTCGCAGAACTTATCTGAAATTAATCTGGCCTTTTCATTAACAATTTTTAAAGCTCCTTCTGCACAATTTGGTATGCAAAGACCACATCCATTGCATTTGGCTTCGTCAATTTTAATGATTTTACGCGCTAACATCTCTTAACGCCGTTATATTTATATTCTCTCATTAATTAATCTGTCCCTAACATCATTAGGATACATTTAAGACAATGTCAAGAAAAATGAATCGCAAAGGTTGTGTAGATTCTCCATGAATAATAATTCGAAAGCTGAAAATCTAACAGACCGAGTATCTAGTTTAGTCAAGCTAGTAGAATATCAGGAAGATACCGTAGTCAGCAGAACAATGATTGATAAGAAATCGGGAACAGTCACTCTATTCGCTTTTGGAGAGAATCAAGGATTAAGTGAACATACAGCACCCTTCGATGCAATGGTCTTTGTCATTGATGGGGAAGTTGAAATCACAATTGCAAAAAATAAACATTTTTTGGGACAAGGAGATACCATCATCATGCCAGCAAATGTCCCTCATGCTTTAAAAGCTATAAAAAAGTTCAAGATGCTCCTGATTATGATAAAATCCTAACTGAACACATGATCATAACTGTAATCTTTCTAATTTGAACACGAAGGGTAACTTATGTCACAATCTATGTTTTGTCATCAATGTGAGCAGACAGCAAAAGGAACCGGATGTACCTTTCATGGAGTATGTGGTAAAGACGATTATACGGCAGTACTGCAAGATCTCTTAATTCATGCAGTTGAAGGGATAGCAATATGGGGCGAAAAAGCCCGTCAACTCGGTATCAACGATGAGATTTTAGATCGCTTTATTGCAGAAGCACTCTTCACAACAGTAACAAATGTTAATTTTGATCCTGACCGTATTGCATCCATCATAAGGGAAGCATACGATCACAAAGAAAAAATAAAGCAGAAATTCCTAGCCGAGCATAAAATAAAGCGAAGTAAAGATTTTACAGATGCTGTACCTTCAACAGCAGAATGGAAACCCGGAGATTCTCTTCAGGAGCTGATTGATCAAGGAAGAAAAGTTGGAGTTTTTTCCAATCCGGAACTAAACGAAGATATCCGAAGTCTTAGAGAAATTCTCTTGTACGGTTTGAAAGGAATGGCCGCTTATGATGATCACGCAAGAATCCTGGGCTACACAAATGAAGATGTAAGTGCGTTTTATTATAAAGGGCTTACAGCACTCCAAGATGATGCGTTAACCGCAGATGATCTTGTCGCACTAATCATAGAATTTGGCAAAGTCAATTTAAAATGTCTCGAAACACTTGATAAAGCACATACTAGTACGTTTGGCAATCCCGACCCAACAAAAGTATATCTAGGTAAAAGGAAAGGGCCAGCGATCATTGTATCAGGACACGACCTTTTAGATCTTAAAATGTTGCTCGAGCAAACTAACGGCAAAGGCATTAACATTTATACACACGGAGAAATGTTGCCCGCTCACGCCTATCCTGAACTTAAAAAATATGAACACTTAGTTGGACATTTCGGTACTGCGTGGCAAAATCAGCAAAAAGAATTCAA
>JAGLGJ010000032.1 GCA_023144075.1 Candidatus Bathyarchaeota archaeon
CAATATTTGGTGAAGAAACAATAGATAGTTCAACTGGACATATCGGGCCTGAGGTTGGTGAAGTACTTAATGTTGCACATCTATCATACGTCAAGAAGATAGAAATAAATCAGAAGGAAAAAAACGCAATCTTATTCAGAGATGTTGAAGACGGCAGTGAAGTTTTTGAATCCAGTCTGCCTATCGTGATTTCAGTTGCTGTAGGAACAAATACTCCACGATATCCGATTCCCATTCGACGACTATTGACTGAGGTGAAAACTGAAGACTACATCAAGACATGGCACTTCGATGATTTACAAGCAGATCCAGATAGAGTCGGATTGAAAGGCTCTCCGACGAAAGTTGTTAAAGTAAAGGCCGCTCCGATGCCTGCAAGGAGAAGGGAAATATTCGATTTTTCGGAAAAGGGGATAGAGATGATCATTAAAAAGTTGAGTGAGGTCGACATAGGATGAATGAATATCAAAATAAAAACCTGTTCAAAGGAATATGTGTCTACGTAGAGCAGAGGAGAGGATTACTTCAAGAGTCGTCACTGCAATTATTATATGAAGCAAGAAAACTTGCTGCAAAACTAAGAACAAACGTTATCACAATGAGTGTAGGGCATCAGATTGAATCCTTAGCCCCAGAGTTAATCTATTATGGTGCAGACATTGTTATCTATGTAGATCATGAGCAGTACAAATTTCATAACCCTGAAGTCTATGCCAATGTCTTGGCAAGTCTCTTAACAAAGTATAAACCAGAAATAGTCCTTGTCGCCGGTACAAAATATGGAAGAGAGTTAACACCTACTGTAGCAGCAAAACTTGAAACAGGAGTCACAGCTGATTGTACTAGCTTTGATATTGATGAGAACAGTAATCTGCAGCAGATAAGACCCCCATTTGGAGGAAGAGTCCTAGCAAACATAATAACCCCTGAACATAGGCCTCAAATGGCTACTGCCAGACCCAACATCTTCCCTACACCTGAAAAAAACCTTTCAAGAAAGGGTAAAATCATACGTGAAGAAATTACTGTCCCTAATCCTAAGCTTAAAATTGTTAAATTTGAGGAAAGCAAAGACACTGAATTGCAGGTAGAAAAAGCTGACGTAATCGTTTCCAGAGGTCGGGGCTTTAACAAGGCAGATTCACACCTTCTTAATGATCTCTGCTCTTTCTTTGGCAACAGTTCTATTGGTTGTTCACGTCCAGTTGTTGATGCAGGAATAATGCCCAAAAGAAGACAGGTTGGGCAAACTGGGAAGAGTGTAAGACCGAAACTGTATATAGCAATTGGGATATCCGGTGCGGTTCAACACATTGCCGGTATGAAAGATTCAGAATATGTCTTAGCTATAAACCAGGATCCAAACGCCAGCATCTTCAAGTTTTCAGATTTTGGAATAATAGGGGATTACAAGAAGGTAATACCAAAACTTTTAGAAAAGCTGAACGATAATCGCGCTCGTGTTTTATTGAAAGTCCCTCAAGTGCACACTTAATTGAAGTTGACAAAATATGATTGTAGCTTTTGTTCTGATTAATGCGGAATTGGGGAAAGAGAAGAGCTTACTTAAAGAGATTAGAAACATTCCAAACGTCAAAGAAGCACATTTTGTCTATGGAGTTTTTGACATCATAATCAAAGTAGAAGCTGAAAACATGGATAAGCTAAGGGACATCGTGACTTTTAATATTAGAAGATTAAAAGAAGTCATAAGGACCCTTACTATTACCGTGATTGAGGGAATATGATATTCAAACCTCCATAATAAATCGAATTAATAATGCACAATGTAATCAATTCCTAAGTCATACAGAATAATGATTGACGTACACTGATAGTTCTAAAAATCCTACAATAGCGCGCGCTTCTATGGATTACTATTGCCTACATCGTTGAATTCCAAGGCTTGTTCATAAGCAAAGATCACTTTTGAGGCAACCGTCCAGCTTTCAAGTCCCTTGGGAAAGATGTTTATGGTTTGATCTGCTAATTTTAAAGTCTCTTTGGTGAAGTGACCTTTAGAAAATCCTCCAATAATCAAAACAGGCTTTTTTTGATTCACAATGAGGTGCCCAAGATTTGTGGGATTCTCATATTTTCCTTGGGTCGTTAATACACCGATATATGATGGTGAAACTTTCTTGATTAATTCTTTCAAACTAGATTTTCTAAGTTGTAGTAGAGGCTTACCAGTTGTTGGTACTCGATGTGCCTCGAAAAGTTGTTCTAGAATTCCTTTGAACCGTTCGCTGTTTCTGGGAATTCTGGTTCTAGATGATATTTCAATGATAAAATCTTCGATAGTATGGACATATGTAGTCAATCTTCCTGTCATATTTAGTGGTGAGCCCAGACAATTAAGTAATGTAATGTGAATTATATCTGGACGTCCTCTCTTCTCTGAATTTGAAAGTCTATTGATTGCTTTATGATGGTAAGATCTATCCAAAATTAGTTGTTCGGGTTTCTTACGGCGCCTCTTGGCGTCACTTATGACTGAGGGATCATTAACTATCGTTTTTGGAATAAGCTCAATTGAAGACTCGGCCAGAATCAAAGTTAGCATTTTCTTTCCCCAATGAATTCTACTGGAAATATGTTCTTGAGCATAAAATAATGTGTTTAATTTAAGTTAGAGTCTCTTAGATGAGTCTTAAAATACGGAGAATTACGAAAGTTTAACTTTCAACCATTTAGTATTAGTTGAATTCAATCATGAGATATAATGATCAGCATAAAGTACGCGTGATAGCTAAAGAAAGAATTGAAAAACTCTTTAGGCTAGCATCAGAATGTCATAGTAGAGATCCTGTTCTAGCCGATCGATACGTAGAACTTGCTAGAAAGATCGGTATGAAATGTCAGGTCAGAATACCAAAACGATTTAAAATGTGCTTTTGTAAGGAATGTAACTCTTTTTTAGTTCCAGGTGTAAGTTCTCGTATTAGGAACAGGCACGATGGAAAAGGGAAAGTGATCATAACATGTCTCAAGTGCGGAATGATCAAACGTTATCCAATGAACCGAGAAAAAATCCGAAGAAAAAAAGATTTCATAGGTTGAAAAGAAGATCTTCTAAACTCAAACCGAAAATCTTGATTGGTAAAACAGGTGTTACCGATGCTTTAATTGAGCAGTTGAATAAACAGCTCAAATCTGATAAACTTGTGAAAGTTAAAACTCATAAGGTGGCTATTGTTAATAATGATCTATTAGAAATAACTAAAGTTGTTGCAGTAGCAACTGAATCATCTATTGTAGATGTAAGAGGAAGCACTTTTACTCTCTATAAACCAAAAACAAGTACAGAAAATAAAAAATCAACTAAGTAAAATTACACGTGCTTGTCTTCGGTAATTTCAATTAAATTTTATTGAGATTTATCTTTCACTTATGTAAAATATTATCGATCAATTCATTAACTTGATTACTGAGCTTAACAGGGTATTCTTGGGCTCCATTATTCTTCTTAACACCGTCTGGAAGCATATGTATCTGATCAGCTGCATACTCCTTTATTTCTCGAAGTGATGGAAAATTGGATATGGTTTTTCCATTTTCTATTATTGGTATCAGTAATGGATGCCAGTCATGTTTTGAATCAGGTTTCTCATCCCAGATTGTTATCATATCTTCAATAAATCTTCCAGATTCCGAACATCTATAGACTTGTTTTCTACCTGGTAAAGTAGCCTTTGAAATGTCATCAGTCATTTTCATTTTAGGAATTGCAGCATCTCCCTCGATTCTCTCTACAATCTTGTAAATTCCGTTAAGCGCTGACACATTTCCTTCGTGAGTAATCGAGTTATAATTAGCCCCTGTAATCAATCTCGTACCTACTCCAAAACCATCTATCGGAGCATTTTCTTTTAGAAGTTTTTCAATAACAAACTCGTCTAGATCACTACTAGCAAAAATCTTAGTTTGTGTTAAACCCTCCTCATCAAGGATCTTTCTCACTTTCTTACTCAAATCAAGAAGATTTCCACTATCAAGTCTAACTCCTTTAAGTTCAAAACCGTTCTCTCTTAACTCCTTACCAATGACGCAAGCATTCCTCGCACCTTTTAGAGTATCATAGGTATCTATGAGTAGTATGGAATTGTGAGGAAAAGATTCTGCATATTCACGAAAGGCATCAAGCTCACTTTTCCTGTCCTGAACAAATTTATGCGCCATTGTTCCAATATATGGGATACCCCAAATTTTACCGGCCATGACAAGTGATGTCCCTATAACTCCGCTTATGAAAGCAGCTCGTGCCCCCAGAATGGCAGCATCCCTACCATGAGCCCGACGAGCTCCAAAATCAATAACATCTTTTCCTTTTGCCGATCTCACTACCCTAGAAGCTTTTGTTGCTATCAACGTTTGGTAATTCATGACGTTAAGAATGTATGTTTCAAAAAGCTGAATATCAAGAGATCTTCCAGTAATGTTGATTATAGGCTCATTCGGGAAGACGACCGTGCCTTCAGGGGCTGCATATACATCTCCATCGAATTTGAAGTCTTGGAGGTACTTGCAGAATTTCTCATCAAAGTCTTTTCCACTTGTGGAACTCAACCATTCAATATCTTCCTTTGCTATCTTAAAATTCTCAATAAAATGAATAACTTGTTCAAGTCCGGCTGAAACTAGATATGCTCCTTGGGGAATTTTTCTGACATAGTAGTTTTCTGTGATAGTGTTCAGATTGTTATGGTCAAGATCAGCCTTCGCCATTGTCAATTCATAATAGTCAAGAAATAACCCTATTGAATTCAAATTGATAAAGCCCGATCTACTCTTATTCTTTTCATCAATACCTAACGATCCTGCCATAACTCCTCGAACCTCAAATAGTTAAGATATTACCTCAATAACAGCTTATTCTGTTCCCAATGAAAATTTATATTGAGCATTTGAATTTAGTGTTTAGACCTTAGTATAGAATAAAGACCCTATTAGGAGAAACAAAATTTGCCTTCACCATACGAAGTACCAGCCGATCTATTCCTCAAACGGCTAGCCGCATATATCAAAGAGAATGTCGGAGAAGTCACACCTCCAGTATGGTCTATCACAGCAAAGACTGGATCGCATAGAAAACAGCCACCACAAGACCCTGACTGGTGGTACAAAAGATGTGCTTCGATACTACGGAAATTGTACATTCATGGCACGGTTGGAGTGTCAAAATTAAGAACTGAATATGGAGGCAGAAATAGACAAGGAACCAGTCGGCAACATGCAAGATCATGTGGAGGGTCATCAGTGAGAGAACCGCTCAAACAATTAGAACAGGCGAAATTTGTTTCAAAGGTTGAGAAAAAGGGAAGAATGCTGACCAGTGAGGGTTTCAGCCTACTTAATAAGATCTCTACGGAGATGCTCAAAGAACTCAAGCCAGGAGCAGAAAAATAAAAATGAGTTCTGAGCTAGGTGACGAAGAACTTGAGCGTATTCGTCAAAAAAAGCTAGCTGAGCTCCAAGACTCGATGGTGGATGAACAAAAGGGTGAAAGGGGTCAGGATAGACTTGAAGCTCAAAAGCAGGCTCTACTTAGAACAATACTGACCACTGAAGCTAGACAGCGATTAACCAATATTCGGATGGTTAGACCGGAGTTTGCTGAGCAGCTTGAGCTTCAACTCATTCAGCTCGCGCAGACGGGTAGACTTAAAATTCCATTAAGTGATGATCAATTGAAAGAAACACTCAGGCGTTTGCAAAGTCAGAAAAGGGATATTACAATAAGGAGAATTTAGACTTGGCCAGAAATAAACCAACTTCAAGGAAAAAAAGGCTTGGTAAAGCTGGCAAGATGAGCAGACCAGTTCCAACGTGGGTAGTTGCGAAAACTAGGGGAAGAGTGAGATCAACCCCGAAGAGAAGACATTGGAGGAGAACTAGCCTAAAACTTTGAGGTTGATAGATTATGTCTAATGAAGAAGTCAAGAATACAGTTAACGAAGAAGGCCCCTTAGAAGAGGAGCCTGTTGAGGCTGAGCAGGTTGAGGAGCCTGCTAAGACTGTTGAGCAGGTTAAGGTACGAGCTGGGGAGTTTGTTAAGGAGCCTGCTAAGACTGAAGTGGAAGAAGGCCCAGAAATTGACGAGGACATCGAAATAGTTGACGAGAAATTTTACACAATCAATCTCAGAGATGTCTGGAAGGGGCCTAGAATAAAGAGAGCTCCGAAAGCAGTCAGGATCGTCAGAGATTTCGTTAAGAGAAGAATGAAGGTAGATGACGTTAAGATTAGTAATGCTGTAAACCAAGAGATATGGAAAAGAAGCATAAAAAAGCCTCCCAGGAAAATCAAGATAAGAGCTGTAAAAGATAAAGAAGGACAAGTAATAGTGTTTCATGCTACAGGTAAATAGTTACTATCCTTAAACTTCAACTACTTTTTTGGTATAGTCTAGCTTCTTTTCAAGTTAATCTATAACTGAGTCTTCTCATTTCTGACTCTAAATGGTGAATAATTAATAGCACACAAGTTTCTGGATCAAGTATAAATCTTAAAAAGCCAAAACCTTGAATTCATAGGACATTCGAAAGCATCGAGATGCTGTAGTATGGAAATGAAAATTTTAGAACGTGGAACACAATTCGCGCGGCCGAAAATTACTCCAAATGAGTTTCGTGAATGGAATAGAAAAAACAAACCACGTGAAATGATTGACAAAGTTATGGATGCAAAGACGGCTGTTAAGAAATTCATGAAAGACGGGGATATAATCTCAATCAGTGGTTGCAGTTTTGTAAGAATTCCTGTCGCGATTCTCCATGAAGTTGTAAGGCAAAGGATTAAAGATCTTTACGTAGGTTGTGGAACTAGATCTATTGATGTAAATTTCTTAACTGATAATGGTCTGGTTAGTCACCTTGATCCTGGTTACATAATTGGACTTGAAGTCTTAGGACTTCCAAAAATGAGCAGAAAAATAGTAGAACAAGCAGTAACTAAAGGAGAGATTACACTCACGGAATGGGATAACGCCTCAATGGCTTGGAGACATAAAGCCGCAGCAATGGGAATCCCCTTCATGCCAGTGAGACATATGATGGGTACTGATACCTTCAAATACAGCGGCGCGGTCAAGGTGCAATGTCCATTTACTGATGAGGAAGTAGTTCTTGTACCAGCTCTCTTTACGGATGTTGCTTTGATCCATGTTCACGAATCAGACATTTATGGAAATGCTAGAATCACTTCGGGTGCAATAGTAGAGGATTGGGGCAAGGTTAGAGGGTCCAAAAGAGTAATACTAAGTACTGAGAAGATAGTGGATACTGAAGATATTAGAAAAGAATCAGACAGAACATTTGTCCCATATTTCTACGTTGATGCTGTAGTTAAAGCGCCTTATGGTTCTCACCCGGGAAATATGCCCGGTATGTATTATGTAGACATTGAACATCTTATAGAATACAGAAAAGCCTGCGAAGATACCACTGGAAAAGCGTTGAAAGGGTATTATGATAATTATGTCTTCGGTGTCGACTCGTTTGAAGAATACCTAGAGAAAATAGGTGGAAAGAAGAAGTTGAAATTCCTTGAGGATTTGGAATTTCTAAAAGTCAAACCAGGGGGTTTCTCTTAATGAGTGAGGAATACAACGTCATGGAATTAATGACGATTCTTGCAAGCCGAGATATTGAAGACAAGAAGATAATCTATGTTGGAACAGGGATACCGATGCTTGTCACGTCGCTAGCACAAAAAGCAAGAAATCTCAAGATCACACCAATTTTCGAGGTTGGTGGAATAGGTCCCGAGATGCCAACTCTGCCCCTGTCTGTCGCTTGTTCTCGAACAACATGGCGAGCCCTGAGAGCAGCCGATAGTGCAGAAGCTTTCGAAATAGCGCAAGCAGGTTTCGCAGATTATGCTTTCTTAGGTGGAGCTCAAATTGATAAATATGGTAATCTAAACTCGACAGTCCTTGGAGATTATCATGCTCCAAAAGTTAGATTTCCAGGAAGTGGAGGAGCAAACGCTTTCGCATCTTTCGCTTGGAAGACAATGATAATCATGAATCATGAGAAGCGAAGATTCGTTGAGAAGATAGATTATATAACTTCCCCAGGATATCTTGACGGACCCGGTTCGAGGAAGAAAGCTGGTCTACCTCCGGGGACTGGGCCATACAAAGTCTATACAACTAGGGGAACTTTTGATTTTGATGAGAAAACAAAGAGAATGAGGCTCTTTGCTTTGAATCCCGGGGTCACTGTGGAAGACGTTATCGAGAACACTGGATTCGAAATGATGCTTCCATCAAAAATAAAAGATAACGATCCTCCCTCACGTGAAGAACTTAAAATACTTAGAGAAGATGTTGACCCATACAGGATAATTCTTGGACGTGGAGAAGCCTAACCGGCATCAAGAAGACTTTATGCATGAATACTTGTACATAGTCGAGAGTGCTTTAGCGGCCATTTCAGGGGATGTATAAGTGGGAATCCTCTGCTTTTCAAGATCCTCTTGCAATTCATTTACGAGTTCCCATTCACTAGTGGCGAATGCTACGATAGGCTTCTCTGGATGCCTACGTGAGGCTTCTGCGAAGAAGCTATTATCCTTGAACTCAATCCATCCTCTTGTAACCATTGTTCCAGCTACTATCGCATCAACATTAGGATCTTCAAACATTGAACCAATGGCGACCTTATAGGCTTCATCCATGCCGATTTGGGAGACTGATGGCCAGATGTCATATGGATTTCCAACATTAATGAATGGAGGACTAGCTTTTCTGAATTTAGTCAAGGTATCCTCAGTGAGTGTAGCGATCTTTAGTCCTGAACGTTCACATGCATCAGCGGTAATAACCCCTAGTCCTCCAGAAGGTGAGATAACCCCTATATTGTTTCCTTTTGGAGGTTGCTGAAAGACAAATGCTTTTGTCAATTGAACCAGGTCCATATAGTTATCTACACGTATTATTCCGGCTTGTTTGAAAGCTGCATCAACAATCGTGTCGTTTGCAGCCAATGAAGCCGTATGTGAATGAGCGGCTTTAGAACCCGCTGATGTTCTTCCAGATTTTAGTGCTAAGACAGGTTTCTTCCTGGTAACCCTCTTGCCTACTTCTACTAGCCGTCTTCCGTTCTTAATTCCTTCAATATACATTGCAATAACTTTGGTTTTTACATCTGTCTCCAAATATTCCAAAGCGTCAGCATCATCAACATCAATTTTATTGCCAAGACCTATGACTCTGCTGATTCCAAATTGCTCTTTTGATAGTATCCATTTGAGTGTGATTGATGCAAAGTTCCCTGTCTGAGCAATGAATGCTGCCGGACCTGGTCGAAACTCTATTCCAGTCTGGAATGTTGTTGAAAACCTGTCTGCCATACTTAGAATTCCCGTAGTGTTTGGGCCGATGATTCTCATTTCGGCCTTTCTACTGACTTTTAGAATTTCGTTTTGCATTTCCGTTCCTTTCTTATCTACCTCACTGAATCCTCCAGCAACTATTACTGCATGCTTGATACCTTTTTCAGCAAAGTCTCTTATTACTCCAACTGCTATCTCTGCTGGAACAAGAACAAGACCCACATCGACTGGTCCAGGAATTTCTTTAACATTAGGATAAGCCTTGAAGCCAAGAATTTCATCGGCTTTCGGGTTAATCGGATAGATCTTGCC
>JAGLGJ010000033.1 GCA_023144075.1 Candidatus Bathyarchaeota archaeon
GTGCACGTCTAGCATCACCATGTTCACCTGCAGCAATGGCGGCGCAAAGGCGAATTGCAGATTCTTTCAGGGACCCTTTGATAAAAGCTATACGAGCACGTGTTTGTATAATATCGTAAAGTTCGTCTGCAAGATATGGTTTGAATATAACCTCTTCTTCCCCGAGACAACTAAGAACTCTTGCATCAAGAAAATCCTTGAAACGTAGATCATTTGATACTCCTACTATGGCTACCCATCCCCCACGTAAACTTTCATTTATTCTTGTCAGTTCATATAGTAGATTGTTTTCTTGATGTTTCTTAACAAGAGTATCAATTTCATCGAGTACAATTAGAGGACAAAATCTTCCTTTCTTGATTCCATTTCTAAATCTGTCAAAAAGTTCTCCTACCGCCAGTCCCGTGAATGGAACTTGGATATCAAGGGAGCGACAGATTTCTGCCAATACTCTATAGTTTGTACCAGAAAGTCTACAATTGATGTATGATGGTCTAATCTTGGCTCCTAACTCATTTGCTTTCTTTTCTAAACTATCAAGTACATGACGTGTGACTGCGGTTTTTCCAGTGCCTGGTTTTCCATATACGATTACATTTGATATCTTTGATAGGTGTAAAGATGGGGCTAACATTCTTGCCAGACGTTCAATCTCAATCCTTCGATGAGGCAGCTCCTTTGGAATGTAATCATGTCTGAGAACTTCTCGATTAGAGAGGATTCTACCTCCCTGTAAGAACTTCTCAAATATACCTTCAAGAGCCTCTGAACTAGGCAAACCTTTACACCAATACTTACTCGTCGGATTTTTGTACATCTTGCCCAGAAATATTAAGAATTTCTGTACATCAAAGACAATAGAAAACAGTGTAAAACTAGATGACCTATGATGAAAAGAAAAAAGGGTCTTCTATTGGAGAACTGATTAAATATTAGCGTAAACCCGCTATAAGACAATTCATTTCTGATCATACAAGATAACATAGGTGTGAACAAATGAGAATATATGCTTTTGAACATGGTGATGGAAAAAATAAGAAGCTTCTAGGAGGAAAGGGTGCTGGACTTTGTGAAATGACCAGACTAGATCTACCAGTACCTCTAGGCTTCGTCATTACTACTGAGGTCTGTTTAGAATATTATGAACACGGAAAAAAACTCCCTCTAGGTCTAATGGATGAAGTAAAGAGGAATATCCTCGGTATAGAAAAGAAAACAGGCAAAAAATTTGGAGGAGCCGAAAATCCATTATTAGTATCTGTCCGCTCAGGTGCCGCAATGAGTATGCCTGGAATGATGGATACTATTCTAAATCTCGGTTTAAATGAGGCTACTTTGAAGGGAGTAATAGAACAGACAAAGAACGAAAGATTTGCATGGGATTCGTACAGGCGGTTTGTTCAGTTATTTTCAGAGATTGCAATGGGAGCACAAGAAGAGAGTTTTAGCAAAAAGTTCGCTGAGATAAAGGGGAAATATAGTGCTCATCTTGATACTGATTTAGATGCTAAAGCACTCAAAGAAATAACCGAAGATTTCAAAAAAATCTGCAAGCATGAAACTGGTAAAGATTTCCCCGATGAACCTTTTGAGCAGTTAGAAACAGCAATATCAGCTGTATTTGAATCATGGATGGGTAAACGAGCAGTAGATTATAGGAAATATAATAAAATAACACCTGAAATGGCAAATGGAACTGCTGTAAATATTCAAACAATGGTTTTCGGCAACATGGGTAATGATTCAGCTACTGGAGTAGCATTCACACGTGACCCAAGTTCAGGAGAAAATATCTTTTTTGGTGAATATTTAACAAATGCTCAAGGTGAGGATGTAGTTGCTGGAATCAGAACACCTAAACCAATTGTCGAAATGGAGAATGAATTTCCTGAGACCTACAAAGAGTTGTGTGAAGTTAGAAAAAAACTTGAATGTCACTACAAAGAGGTCCAAGATTTTGAGTTTACAATGGAGAAGGGTATTTTGTGGGTTTTACAGACAAGAAATGGAAAAATGACAGCAAGTTCACGATTGAAAACTAGTATAGATATGTTAAATGAGGCGTTACTGACAAAAAAAGAGGCAATTTTACGTATTGATCCCGCTCAGATTGAACAATTGCTACATAAACAAATAGATCCCCAAGCTAATGCAAAATCTGTTGCAAAAGGTTTGGCTGCATCGCCTGGAGCAGCTACAGGTAAAGTTGTGTTTTCGGCTGATGAAGCTGAGGAGCTTGGTGAAAAGGGTGAGATCATTATTCTTGTTCGTGAAGAAACGAAACCAGATGACATCCATGGTTTCATATCAGCACAGGGTGTGCTTACCTCCAAAGGTGGAAAAACTTCCCATGCTGCAGTAGTTGCGCGTTCAATGGGTAAACCATGTGTTTCAGGATGTAATGCAATTAAAATTGATGACCGAAAAAAAATCTTCAAAGTAGATGATAAAATAATCAAAGAACTAGAAACAATAACTATTGACGGAACAAGTGGAGAAGTTTTCATTGGTAAAGTACCACTAATTGAACCAGAAATTACCGAAGATTTCAAACAGGTGTTGAAATGGGCTGATGAGATCCGCATTTTAGAAGTAAGAGCAAATGCTGATAGTCCCAACGATGCAAAGATCGCAAGAGATTTTGGAGCTGAGGGGATAGGTCTATGCAGAACAGAAAGAATGTTCAATGATGTTGAGAGATTACCCATATTTCAAAAAATGATTCTTTCTGATAGTGATGAAGAGAGAAAATCAGCAATTGAAAAGCTGATGCCTCTACAAAAGAAAGATTTTATGGAAATTTTTGAAGTTATGAATGGGTTGCCAGTTACAATTCGATTGCTGGATCCACCATTACATGAATTTTTACCTTCCATAGAACAACTGATGAATGATATCAATGAGCTTAAAGAACGAGGTGAAAACATAAAAGAAAAAAAGAATGTTTTGAGGAAAGTTAAAACCCTCTATGAAGTAAATCCAATGTTAGGTCACCGAGGTGTTAGATTAGGAATTACGATTCCAGACCTTTATGATATGCAGGTTTATGCAATTATAGAGGCGGCTTGTGAAGTAAAGAAAAAAAATATTGATGTTAAAACAGAAATTATGGTTCCACAAGTAAGTATATCAAATGAGCTAAAATTTGTTAAAAAACGAGTAGATTTAATCGCCCATGAAGTCTTTAAAAAACATAAGCAGAAAATTGATTATAAATTCGGGACAATGATGGAAGTAGTTCGAGGTTGTTTAACAGCAGAACAACTAGCTGAGTTTGCAGAATTTTTTTCCTTTGGTACAAATGACCTTACGCAAGGGACCTTTTCATTCTCAAGAGAAGATGCTGAAAATAAATTTCTCCCAAAATATATGGAAGAAGTCATCTTGAAAAATAATCCCTTCGAAACTTTAGATATAGATGGGGTTGGAAGATTAATGCAAATAGCCATAAAGGATGGTAAGAAGCGACGACCTGATTTGAAAATAGGAATTTGTGGTGAACATGGTGGTGATCCTGCATCCGTTAGATTTTGTAGTAAAATTGGGTTAAACTATGTTTCCTGTTCTGGTTATAGAGTTCCAGTAGCTCGATTGGCTGCGGCACAAGAGGTTGCACAAAAACAGTAAAGTTAGGACCCTGCCCCCTTGTTTTCCATTGGAAACAAAAAATTCTATGGTGTTGGTAAGTAAGTAATTATATAAAAAATTCTCCGAAGCTTAAGTAGATTTTATAATATAAGTGATTTACAGTCTAAGAAAAGATATTGTTTAATATATTTTTGTGGATTACGAAACATCTAAAACGATTTAAATCACTCCAGTGGAAATGGTGGGGTAGGAGTCTGTGAATGTCTGTAAACGACTTATTAATAATCAAATTTTACCGATATTTTTAAAAATAAATTTATTTATATGTTCACTTTTTGTGAACGGTCTATACTCCTTGATTTCCTGTGGAATGTATTCATATTTAATGTAAAACGTTAGAATTATTCGTTCACAAAATCTTAAAAACATAGTAAAATAGATAAGGGTGTTCACAAATAATACATTCACCTGTGAAATACTCTGGTGCATAAATTGCCCGCACATCGTGTCAAAATGGAGTTCTACGACAAAGAAGGAATAAAACACACAATGGCAATTGAAGGGCGAGTCACTAGAGATAAGGTAGGCAAAGTTCTTGATTATATTGAATTGATGGGAGGTGTAGAAGGAGTTACACCTAGCACAAATTTTATTCAAAAACCTACCAATAATCGTTTTGATAGATTGCTTTCACTTGTTCTTACACATTTTACTGGTCAATCTTTTCTATCAAAAGATGTACAGAAAACATACAAATCAATTCATGAAGATGAAGTACCTCTCAGCACAATTTCTACATATCTTTCTAGACTAGTTGATAGAGGAGTTCTAACAAGAGATGGATCCTCTTTTGAATGGAAATACACTATTAAATCCATAGGATCCCAAAAAAACAATTCACTTACAAATTAGATAAAACAATAGCTTAATCAGACTCTCTTATCACTCTTCCTCCTTTACCTAACAAATTTGATATTATATCACCTAATTCCATCGATAAATTATGTCGTAACTTAACAGCATCATTACCCGATTCTCTGTTTAGCTCAGTATATGCTTTGATTCTATTCCCTGCCTCTAAAAACGGCTCTAATTCAGGTGATTCAAGGATCCCTACATATCCAAGCAATAACAAAGTTGAGATTGAACGTCTCACATTCCTTCGTGCCTGGCTCAAAGTTCTATCGAAAGAACCCCTACTTAATATATTTCTATCAGTTCTAAGTTTTGGTCTCTCTCTTGATAGTTTTCCTTTATCAAATAGGTCTTCAGAGAATGAGTTTATTATCAAACTCTCAAATTGTTTATGTGTAATATTACTATTATTAAGTAAAATTTTCAGGATTTCGTCATCAAAAGTCTTCTTTAGCAATGTTTTTGTTTCTTTTATTCTAGAATCAAACCGTTCGATACTTTCCCTTTCCATGCATACAATATTGTATTCATAGTATTAAGCCGTTAACTATCAATCAGCAAATCTTTTAATTGTATAATTTGTTTTCATTTTGCATTTATTTTTACAAATTTTTGTTAATCTCATATTCTACTGATAAATTATAAATCATGATATACCTTACTTAATTCATCAATAATTTCAGGTCTTAAATCTCTTAAAGTCGGAATGAAAGGTCTAGTCTTATCTAATTCACGCAAGTCTACATTACTATAAATTGTCTCCTCATCATAATAAGGTCCTTTTCTAATAATATCCCCATTAGGACCCACAATCTGGCTTCCCCCCCAAAAATTTAGTCCATCTTCAATTCCCACACGATTAACCAACACCATAAATATTCCATTTTCAATAGCCCTAGCCTTGATTAATGTTTCAAAATATTCTTTTCTAGTAGATGGCGATGCAGAAATACAAATAACAAGTTCTGAGCCTTCAAGTGCAAGTATTCTATAAATCTCAGGAAAATACAAATCATAGCAAATACTCATACCAATCTTGAGACCTTTTACATCAAAGGTCTTGACTTTGTTTCCTAGGCGAAAATATCTCTTTTCCTCAAAAACTGAGTGTGTAGGCAAATACAGTTTATCATAACTGTATATTTCCTTATCTGGACTGACAATTATTGATGAATTGTAGATTACATTTTTTACTTTACCTACTGTAGGCATCCCAAAAACTATTAACATATTATTTTTTTTCGCAACTTTTTTTACATAATTTACAGAAGGTCCATTGATGTTCTCAGCCAATTGATAAAAATCATCACGACAGATATATCCTGTCACAGACAATTCAGGAAAAATCATAAGTTCAGTATTTTCCTCTCTTGCATTTGTACAAACATTTTCTATTATTCTAAGATTATGAGATTTATCACCAGTCTTAGTTGCTATTTGTGCAAGTGCTACGTTTATTCTTTTCATGTTCATCACGAGTAAATATCTAACATGAAATTAATTTGCATAGGATCCATAATTAATATCATTGTTTATGTAAATGATTTATTTGTAATAGAATTTGATTTAACATATTTCTATATATTTAATGTTCTATTCTATATTGTAAGGCAATCTGAAATCATGGCCAACCGTTCTAAGAAATAACTTTGGAACCAATGGTGTTCTACGTTTATGCTCCATTTCTTTCCATCTGTAATGTATTTTATCTACAAACTCTATGGAAACTTCTAATTCCTTTGCTATTTCATTTGTATTCCACCAATGTTCAAACCCATAAAGTATGAGGTCCATTGTATCATAATCAGCACCTAATTCTGTTTTTGCACTTTGTTGAGGCCAGAGATCCGGTGAAGCAGGTTTGCTCACAATTTCTTTTGGAATTCCTAGGTTGTTAGCAATCTGGCGAACATTACTTTTATAGAGATCTGCAATTGGCTCAATGTCACATGCTCCATCGCCGAACTTTGTGAAGTTTTCGGGGATAGGTTGAATCCAGCCTATCCTATCCGAGCATCATTTCACTTTTATCAGTAGTTCCGACGACTAAGCGGTTGAGAACATTGGAATAGTAAAATAGTGTTAAAGCGCGTATCCTAGCCTTTGCATTTCCATTTGCTATTTTATTCTCTATTCTGAAGATAGGAATGTTAACAAAGAAACTTCTAATGATTTTGCTTATGTCGATTATCTTAAAATCTATGTTAAACATATTTGCTACTTGTTCAGCATGATCAATATTCCTTTGATTAAAATTTTCATCTTCGGGCAGACACAACCCAATAACCTTATTTTTTTCACCTAAAGCTCTTGAGCATAATGCAGCTACAACACTTGAATCAAGACCCCCAGACATGCCAAGAACTACGCCTTCACTTCCAGCCCTATCGACATAATCTCTAATGAAGTTCTCAATTCGTTCAACAGCTATTGTTGGATTATCAAGTTTCAATATATCTGGCTTCAGTTGCACAACCATCTTCCCCTATCATTCTGTATATATTATTAGCTTCAATTAACAAACATTTTCCCTAAAAATTTTGGTTCAGACACTTGAGCCCTATTATTAAGATATTTTAATAGTTAGATGTCTTGGACTATAATCTACAACATTTCATGGTGGGATTTCAATATTGCTTGATACATACCAAAAAATTACTGAACTTTTGGAAAAGGGAGAAACTTTTGCTGTGGCTACAATAATCCAGGCAGAAGGATCTACACCAAGAGGTATTGGAACTAAGATGATTATAATGAATGACCAAACCACCTATGGAACTATTGGAGGCGGTTGTGTCGAGTCTGCTGCAATTATGGCAGCAATTGAAACCTTGAAAGAAGGTAAACCCAGAGTTGTAGACTATTCATTGGAAGAGGAAGAGAAAGGTGGCATAGGAATGAGGTGTGGGGGCAAAGTTCAACTCTCTATAGAAATACTTCAACCTATTCCCACACTACTTGTGATTGGTAGTGGCCATATAGCTACATCTCTAACGAAGTTGGGAAAAATCATTGAATTTAAAGTCGTTGTTCTGGATCCTTTTGCAAAGAAAGAAGATTTTCCTGAAGCAGATTTAGTAATAGCAAAACCAGTGGATAATGGCATAGCAGAAATAAAGATAACACCACAAACCTACGTAATTATAGTCACACGCCATCAATACGATGAAGCAGCTCTTCGTGAAGTTATCAAATCAAACGCTACCTACATAGGAATGGTTGGAAGTGAAAACAGAGTAGAAACAGCTTTTAATATTCTGATGAAAGAGGGAATATCAAAAGAACTTTTACACAAAGTATACGCTCCAATAGGATTAGATATAGGATCAGAAACTCCAACCGAAATAGCAACAAGTATAATAGCAGAAGTAATAAAACATCGTCGAGGCGGAACAGGAAGAAACCTAGCTCTAGGAAAAAAATAATTCACATCAAATTTACATGAGGTATTGAATATGGGCAGAAGGAGAAGAAGAGTATCTAAAGTTGTTAAGAAGAAGCTTCCCACAATATTCATGTGTCCAGCTTGTGGGGAGGAATCAGTTAGGGTAAACCTCAAGGGCGGTTCCGGAAAAGCCATAATACAATGTGGATCCTGTAAAATAAAAGACGAATTTGAAGCATCATCATCTGCTGGAATTGTAGATGTATACTGCATGTTCACTGATAAATATCGATCCAATGCAGAAGCCAATCAATAAAAGAAATAACTCTCCAATTTTTAATCAATATTAGCACGTGCTATGATAACTATCTAATACATTGAGTTAATTAAGTGATAGACATGCTTCTTGGCATAGGGGAGATAGCTATTATCATAATAGTTACTTTAGCTCTTTTTTTGCCTGAGTTATCTAAAAGAAAAGAAGACAAACCAACGCATAAATTCAAACTATACTTGATAATTGCTTTGCTTATAGCCTTAGTCTTAATTCTATCTAGATTTGTTTTCAAATTATTATCAATATTTGGGCTGTTAATCTTCTTTGTCATGATAGTCTTATACGCTGTATTCAAAAAATTTGCAGAGTGAAAAAATGACCAAAACAAATTTGTTAATATTAATTTGTATATTATTCAGTTTTTTCTTATGGAGTACAAACACAGAATCTTGGGCATTTCTATTCTTTAGTACTGACAACTTACTATCAGGAAGATTTTGGACTGTTTTTACAACTCTCTTTATCCATGCAGATATACTTCATCTGTTTGGTAATATGCTGTTTCTTTATGTGTTCGGTAACACATTAGAGAATATTGTTAATGGTAGAAACATGCTACTCATATTCTTCACAGGAGGAATTGTTACATGTCTATTAGGAATTCCATTTTATAATTCAGAGACTTACTTGGTTGGTGCTTCTGCTGCAATTTTTACACTGGCAGCAGCAGTAATGCTAATTAAACCATTAAAATTTTCTTGGTTATTTCTGATGATGCCAACAGGATTAGTTGCGATACTATACTTCTTTTACAATATTATAGCTGTATATCAAGGGTCATCTGGAGGTGTAGCTTACATCTCCCACATTATTGGATTTTTAATTGGTATTCCATTTGGTATATATTGGAGTAAAAATTGGACACGAAACATTTGCGTAGCTTTCTTAATGCTGATAATATATTTGATTGTCATAACACTATTTGCACCACTAATTCTTGATTCTATCAAGAATACATTAACAAATATCTGAAAAATCAAATTTGCAACGATGTTTAGTCAGACCTAGATGTGAGGGTACTTATCAGCGCCAAAAGACCTCCAATTATGATAAGTATTCCACCAATTCCTCCTGCAATAAATCCAGCAAAAATGGGAACAAATGTCCAAACAGTGCTATGAATACGTCTTGAACTGATAAGGGCTATTAATCCAGCTATAATATTTACAATTATATCGCTACTAACACCCATTATCAAAGGGAATATGTATCTTGAAGGCATAAGCCAATAGAATGGTATTACAAAATCTGCTATGCTTAACCCTTTGATTAGGTTGACTATAATTAGGGTAAGTGCACCTGCTACAATCAGGGCAAATGCAAATTCTAATCTACCTAATATAGCCATCTAATTC
>JAGLGJ010000034.1 GCA_023144075.1 Candidatus Bathyarchaeota archaeon
TAGTAAAAAACGCTATCAAAAATAAGGTTCTTTATCGAATTAAAACTCAAAAAATTGCAAAAGCGACCATTATTGACGCTGGAGTAAAAACACAAACTGGAGCATTAGCTGGGAAACTTGCGGCAGACATTTGTTTAGGTGGTCTTGCAAGAACAAGGTTAACCTATCAGAGATTTGGTGAAGATAATTTACCTTCCGTGTTTGTGGAGACATGTTTTCCTGCAGTTGCTACTCTTGGATCCCAGTATGCGGGATGGCAAATTAAAACTAAAGATTATTTTGCTATGGGGTCAGGTCCAGCCAGGGCTTTAGCTAAGAAACCTAAGTCGATCTATGATAAGATTGATTATTCAGATTCCTCAAAGGAATCGGTGATAGTATTAGAATCTGACAAGCTTCCAACTAAAAGTGCTATTGATTACATATGTGATGAATGTAAAATATCGAATGATAAGCTCTATGTTTTGGTTACTCCGACTTCGTCGCTTGCAGGGTCTATTCAAATAGCAGGGAGAGTTGTCGAGACTGGGATTCATAAATTGACTGAAATTGGTTTTGACCCCAAGACCATAGTCTTTGGATGTGGTTATGCTCCAATCCCTCCAGTTCATCCAGATTCAATGAAAGCTATGGGACGGACAAATGATGTGATACTTTATGGTGGAGTTACTAATTATTTTGTCAATCATGAGGATGATGAAGATCTAAAGAAAACTGTAGCAAAGGCTCCATCATCCTGCTCACGAGATTATGGCCGTCCATTCTATGAGATATTCCGTGAAGCAAAATTTGATTTTTATAAAATTGATCCAAATCTTTTTGCTCCAGCCGTTATCACAATTAGCAATATGAAAACTGGTGTTAGTTACACTGCCGGAACGATTAATGAAAAAGTCCTCAAGGATGCTATTGGATTAAGAAAAGCATAATCCCTTCTTGTTCAAATTTTTCTCAGTGCAATTTCTGCAGCTGTTATAAACGGCTCCCAATAATCCGATACTGGAGGAGAATAACACGTATCAGTAGAGTTTACTTCATGAACAGTCAATCCTTTTTGAATTGCTATGGATGCCATGTTAATCCTTTGAGTCACTTCTTCGCCACCTATGATTTGTGTACCAATTATTCTGCCCAATTCTGGTTCAGCAATTAATTTTATTTTAATGTCCCTACCTCCTGGATAATAATGAGCACGAGTTTTGGCAGTTATGGTCCCAATTACAGGTTTCAATCCATACTCTTTAGCTCGATTTTCTGTGAGTCCTGTCTGGCCGATCTCTTGTCCTAAGAACCTGGTAATTGCGGATCCCAAAACACTTGGAAGTGTCGAATATCCGCCAGCCGCATTTATGCCGGCTATTCTGCCCTGTCTTACTGCGATAGTTCCTAGTTGAGGCGAGACAGGTCTACCAGAAACTATGTGGCTAGTCTCCGCGCAATCCCCGACAGCATATACTTCATCCAAATTGGTTCGCATCCTTATGTCGACTTTTGCACTTCTAGTAATCCCAATTTCTGCTCCAATTTTCTTCAGAAGCTCTACTTCAGGTCTAACACCTGTGGCAAGTACTACCATGTCTGTAGACAACTCTTTTCCACCAACAGAGACCCCTTTGACTGCATCATTTCCAATTATTGCATCTGCAGTTTTGCTGACCATTACATCTATGTCATTTTTGATTAAATTTTGTTGTACTAATTTTGCCATATCTGGATCTAGCATTTGGGGAAGGATCTGTGGAAAGAACTCAATTACTGTGGAACTAAGACCTCGTTCTTTTATTGCTGCAGCAACCTCTAATCCTATCAAACCAGCTCCGATAATTATAGCAGATTTTGACGTTTTAATCTGAGAATCAATAGCTTGACAATCGTTTATTGTTCTTACCAGGTGAACTCCTTTTTTGTCGATTCCTTTGATTGGGGGTTTAGACGCGCGAGCTCCAGTAGCGATGATCAAACTATCATAGTCTAGAGTATTTGTTTCACCATTTTTCTTTTCAATCTTAACTGACTTTTTCGTAATATCAACATCGAGTGCTTTTGTTTCTAATAACAGATCAAGTTTCATCATACGATAGAAGTCTGGAGGATAAAGAACAAGATCTTGGAATGAAGGTATTTCACCACTTAGAACGAAAGGCATACCGCATCTTGAATAGGCGGCATACTCTTCTTCCGTTATTATCGTGATTTCTGCGGTTCGGTCCTGTTTTCTTGCAGATGCCGCAGCACTAACGCCTGCAGCTCCAGCACCTATAATTATGATTTTGCGGGTCATTGCTTGTCTACCTAAGACAACAATTTGATGCCGTAATATGCATCATCAATTATTAACTTTGATCAAAATATTTCTAGACAATCTTTCTAATGTTCATAATTTTGTTCGATCATAGCGTTTTTTAGAAAGATATGACGATTGTCATAAGAAAAATCAAGGACTGATTAAAGTGTTATCGAAAAATCATACCGCCATTTTATTAGGAACTCATCATGTTCATAGCTACAATATTCGTCTCGGGTGAGTAACAATTGATAATTACGATACAAAAATCTGATGAAGATATAAAAAAAATGATCGAAGACAGAGATAAGATATTCATTGTCGGATGTGGAACATGCGCAACCGAATGCCAAACTGGCGGAGAGGAACAAGTTAAAGAGCTAAAAAATAAACTCGAAAATTTAGGAAAGAAAGTCACTGGCCAAGCTATCGTCGAATCGGTTTGCGATCAACGACTTACCCGACGTGATCTTAGGAGAAATAAAGAGGCTGTTGCTGACTCTAATGTAATAATGGTATTATCTTGTGGTACAGCTACACAAACAGTAAGCGAAATTTCAAAAAAGATCACTATACCTTGTTGCGACACAGAATTTATTGGTACAACAGAAAGAATAGGCAAATTCTATGAGAGATGTAGAGCATGTGGTGAATGCATTCTATATGAAACAGGAGGAATATGCCCAATAGCAAGATGCGGAAAAACATTACTTAATGGACCATGCGGAGGACAGGCAAAAGGAAAATGCGAAGTAGGTGGATGGGAAAAAGAGTGTGCATGGATACAAATTTACGAAAGACTTCGCGATGAAAACCGACTTGATCTATTTAAAAAATACCGACCTCCAAAAGATCATTCAGAAATGGCCTCTCAAAGGGAAGTTATTTTCAAATGACCCGAGAAGCATTCAGCGAACTAACAAAATCTCTCCAAGCCGGCAAATTTGTCTACACAGGAGAAATTGAACCTCTTAAAACTACTAGTCTTGAAGAAACTCTTGAAACAGCGAAAATTCTGAAAGGTCATGTTGTAGCAGCTAATATAACAGATAATCCAACAGCTTTTGCTTACATGAATTCGTTAATACCCTCATATTTTATTCAGAAAGAAATTGGTTTAGAAGCCGTATATCAAGTGACTGTCAGAGATCGAAACAGACTAGCTATCACAGCAGATCTTCTTGCAGCAAGTGCTTTAGGTATAAAAAATGTACTCGCACTCAGCGGTGATCACACAACTGTGGGGGATGATCCAGGGACAAAACCTGTTTATGATTTGGACTCCACTGCTTTGGTAGATCTTCTGAGAAAAATGGTGGATGATGGTACTGACATTAAGGGTAATAAGATAGATCAACCTCCAAAATTCAATTTTGGAATTGCAGGAAATCCTAATGCAGATCCTCTAGATCCAGAAATTCTTAAGATTGAAAGAAAAATCGAATTAGGTGCAGATTTTATACAAACTCAAGCGGTTTATGATGTTGGCTTAATGAAGGAATTTGTCAAACAGGTATCGCGTCTGAAAGTGCCAGTTATAGTTGGAATAGCTCCATTCAAATCAAGGAGCATGATGGATTGGATGGTAAAGAATGTACCTGGCATCATTGTACCCGAAGACATTCAGAAGAGTTTGTTAGCGGCAAGAGAAAAAAGCAAGGAAGCTTTCCTTGATGAAAACCTGAGAATTTTCGGCGATCTGATAAAGGAAATCAGGAACACTCCAAACGTTAGTGGTCTTCATATTATGACAATAGGTTTCGAATGGATTGTTCCAAAGCTTATTGAAAAAGCCAATCAGTAATATTTTTTTTACATAGACATGCATGATAGTTACTAGAATTATCATGCACTTTCCATACTAAAGGTAGATTAGGAAAGCATCAAATTGGCGTATTGATTTAAGAGATTCTTTAGATCCCTTCGGCAACAGTCATAGTCAATGTACTTCGAACGTCAGTTAGTCTTCTAATCCTAAATGTAACAATTTCTTTTAATTTTTCCATAGTATCCGCTTCAACTTTCGCAATTATGTCGTATACACCGTATACGAAATGTGCTTCTGTTACATTGCTGATGCTTCTCAATTCCTTTAGGATACCTTCTTCCTTTCCTAATTCTGCATTAATCAAAACAAAAGCTGTAGGCATATCCCATCTATCTATTTTATTCACAATCTCTGATATTTAACATTATTAGATCATCTTACATTCTCTCACTGAGGACTATTCCAAGCACTTCCATGCAATTAGAAACAACTATTTTAAATACATTAATTAGATGGACTCTGGAATTTTTCAATTCATCATCATCTAGATGCGAAATGTCTACTTTTTCATAATATTCGTGAAACTGTTTTGCTAATTGATTGGCATACGTTGCAAGTTCATCAGGTCTAAGTCGATCAGACGCATCAATAAAAATTGAAGGAAACTTCGCTAGTGATAATATCAGTCGTTTTTCTAAAGGATGTTCAAGTTTTGTGTAATTTATTGGAAGAGAAATGTTTCCAACTTTCTTAAGAATGCCATTGGCTCGAGTGTATCCGTAGTTAATGAAGGGCGCGCTGTTTGTATTAAAATTTAATACTCTATCCCAAGAGAAAACAACTTCGTGTAATGGTTCAACTGATAGTAATGCATATTTGATCGCGCCTATAGAAATTGTTTCAGCCATATTCTTTTTCTCTTCAGAACTCAAAATAGGAGAACGTTTTTCGACTTCAACATAAGCTCTTTTAAAACCTTCTTCTACAACGTCATCTAGTGTAACTATTCTTCCCCTTCTGCTTGACATTTTTTCTCCGGGGAATTTTACTAATCCAAATACGAAATGTCTCAGATTTTTAGCTAATTTATTTAAACCTAAAACTGATAGAGCCACTCTGACATGGAGTTGTTCATGAAGCTGTTCTATTCCGACAACATTGATCACTTCTTTTGCTTGATCAAATTTGACAAGACTATATGCAATATCTCTTGTCAGATATAGTGAAGTTCCATCAGATCTTGTTAATGAAACCGATGGCAGCATGAAATCATCGCTTATTCCAAGCATCTGTCGGATTTCAAGGGCTTCAATAATTTGATCTGACCGAAGTTTTAACACATCTTCTTCTTTTGATACGTGTTTAGATTCTGATAATTTTTGAATGATGTCTAATACATTTCCTGACCATAATAGATCGCTTTCCCAATCCCATGTATTAAAATTGATTTTCAATCTGGAGAATGTCTGCTTGAAACCTTGAATACAAAGTTCAGTTACTTTTCTGATTAGACTCTTAGTAGATGCATCAGCTTCTTCGTATTTTCTCAATATATTGTTGATTTCGTTTTCGGGATCAGAGATTTTGATTATTTTTTTTCTAAGTTCTTCATAAATATCTGGATTTTTATTATGAAGTTGTAATGCTATTGATGTCCATTCATCAAGTTTACTCTGAATATCTGTTTCGTCTATTTTGTTACCTTTATTATCTTTCAATTCTAACAGTTTTTTTTTGCATGATTGAATTCCAATAAGACAAGAGGTTATGCTATATATTTGGCCAATGTAATGGTCGATTTTTGTTTTAGATTGGAACTTTTCAATCTTATCAAATCCATATGCGACTATCGCACTTTGTCTTCCAGCATCATTGATGTAAAAATGAGTTTTGATATTGTGACCTCTAGCTCTGAGAATCCTTGAGATTGCATCTCCGAGAATTGAGTTCCTAGCTTGACCGATATGAATAGCATGCACAGGGTTTATACTACTATGTTCGATCAAAATCTTTTTTGGTTGATCTATCTTAGGAAAACCATAATCAGTATTGAGCGTTCTTATCGAATTTATTACAAGTTCAGTGATTTTAGCTGTCTTGAGATAGCAATTTAGATATCCTGATCCTGCAACATCGACTCTTTCTATATAGCTGTTTTCTGGTATTTTTATTGAATTTGTAATTCGTTCTGCAATTTTTCTAGGAGATGTCCTCAATTCTTTTGAAATTTGAAGACAAATGTTTGTAGAGAGATCTCCAAATTTATCTGAAGGAGGTTCTTCAATCCTGATTACAATGTTTTTTTGTGTAGGATACTCAATAGTAATTGCTTCATAAAGAATCGATCTATATTCATCAATCATGGTCTTAAATGGATTATCTGTGTTATTGGCGTTCTTTTTAGTTTGAAGCTTCATTCCATCGTACCTGTTTATGTATTACTTCGAGCGGGCCCGGTGGGATTCGAACCCACGATCACCGGCTTCGGAGGCCAGCATCATAATCCTGACTAGACCACGGGCCCTAACCGAAATAAGTTATTGAGCCCGCTATATGCATTTGGAATCATTTTTACAATATACCAATTATTTCATATTAATTGGTGTTGTCACATAAGCGAGCATTAATGTGATCCACTATTTTAATAGAAATTTTGTGCTCAATCTTCTTCTTAGTTCATCAAATTTGGGGTTGAGTTTTGCAATTTCGAATCTTACTACATCAACTCTAAGATTAGGATCCCACCTACCCTTACCGTGTATTTTTTGCCATTTCTTCCTGAATTGTTCTAGGTTCGATTCGCCTTCTCTTTTGGCATCTTCGTCGGTAAAATCGCCTAGTCTTTTTCTTAGAATATCTTTGATTCTGATATCTGCAATACGTGGCTCATAGAGATCCGCTTGCACCTTTGAATCCTTACGTATTTTGGAATCGACTTTTTCAAGTGTGATTTGCGTTTTCATTCCTTTTAGAGTCGGTTCAATATCGTTTAGTCTGAATGGTATTTTGCACTGTGTTTCCATAACTTCTTTTACAATTTTTTCAACTGGTTTTTCTGGTTTTCTCGCTATTTCACGAACTACATATCTTGCAGTTGTTCCACGAATTCCTTTTCGAACGAGAGTTTGTGCAACCTTGAGCTGTTTTTTCGGTTCCTTTATTTTACGAGCAATTCTTACGGCAGTCGTATACTCGATCTTGCCTTCAGGGACTCTTCTGGATATCGTTTCTGGAGCTACCATTCGTTGAACTTTCTTAGTCATGGAAGTTATTAGTTTCAACCAATCTCTAATTGTGAGTGGACTCACTCCAACATGACTGGCAAGCGATTCCTCTGATGGGTATTTATCAGGAAACATTTCCATTAGTTGCAAGCAAGTTCTTCCCTTCTCAACTGCGCTTAGGTCTTCACGATGAATGTTCTCTATCAAGTTTAGTTCTATGACTTGATCGTCGGTGAAGTTTCTAACGATTGCAGGTATTTTTTCCACTCCTGCTTGATGAGATGCTCTATAGCGTCGTTCTCCAACAACCACTTCGTAACCTTTGTCGACTTGGCGAACTACAATTGGTTGTATCAATCCTACTTGAGAAATACTATCAGCTAATTCATCTAAAGCTTCTTTTCGAAATTCTTCTCTAGGATTGAGACGATTTGGTTTTATTTTTTTCAAATCGATTTCTTTAACCGATTGTGACATTTTGATCTTCCCCAAGATTCTCTTCAAGATCTCGTTAGTGATCTTAGATTAATATGAAACTCCAAAAAGACTCGGACTCATTGAGTTTTTGGATAAATTAGATTAATTTCTGTTCTGCTTAAATATTTCCAAAACTAGTCTTGTCATAGTTATTTAAAAAAAATGATGTTTTCCGCTGAGCGATTTATTCCATACCTCAAGCGGAATTATTTGATACAAAAAAGTGTTATAATTCTGGTTTATTCGATCTTGATCTCTTTACCTTTCGTGCGAGGTTCTTGCCTTTTTAATATGACTTCCAAGACCCCATTTTTGTACGATGCTTTCGGGGTATCTGGATCTACTGAGACTGGTAATTCCATTGTTTTACGATATTTTCTTTGTGAGGTGTCAACAGAGATTGTTAGATCTTTTTCACTACATTGAAGATTTATGTCGCTTTTTTCCACACCGGGTAATTCTGCAACTACACGTATTTGATTGCCTTCAGTAATTACGTCAATTAGTGGTTCTCGTTCCTCTTTGACTGTCAAACCTGGCTTTGGTGGTCCAGATCCTATCTGTTGTCCAGAAGGCTTAACATTTCCGAATTCTCTGACAATTGGTTTGCCGTCTGGGCCTACGCTCATTGAATACCCATAAACTATTGGTCCCATTTCTCTCACAGTGCTGCCGTCTGGAAGGCGTTTCTCTCTGACAAGTTCTTTGGGTATAGTGTTGGCCATGTCTCGAAACATATCTTCGAACATGCTGTCCATATCTGAAAACCAATCATCAGAAGAGGGAAATCTTCTTTTTCTTCTTCTGGATATTTCTAAGCGTTTCAAAAAGTTTGACATATTTTTCACCTTTGAAATGTTACTTGTGGTAACAAAATATAAATGTTTCTAAAGATTGTCCTGTTAAGATGCAGGGACATAGTTCTGCCTGTTAACTGTCGGGACAAAACAACCATTTTAGTCTAACGCTTAAAATCTGAAGATTGTATATTATTAATCGGATTGGTGTCAATATTAATTTGAATGATGATAAACAGTTCAAGAATGATAGAAAAGATGTATTATTGGCACAATATCAAGCATGTAATACTACAAGGGATCATTATGACACTATTCGTTGGCTTATAGGTTCTATATTCATCGGTGCTTCGTTGACAATATTTGGCATATCTTTTACAACCCCATTAGGCATATACGAAATTTTGCTCATCGCAGGATTTTCAATAACTCTAATGGTGATATGGATATTTTATGACAATCATGTACAGTCGTGGATTAAAACATCGTATAATTTAGCTCATGAAATAGAAGAAGAACTTGGTTATCTTGGTTTAGAACTGCATCATCGGATAAGAGCTAAAGATGATGAACTATGTAAAACAGGGAAAGGAAAACGAATTAGAAATTATCTATTTTATTTGGTAGTAATCGCATGGATTATTCGATTTATTATGTCAATACGTTTATGATTATTTTTTACTTGCATTTTGAATTATTGTTAACCATTTATTTTTCCCTTTAATTTT
>JAGLGJ010000035.1 GCA_023144075.1 Candidatus Bathyarchaeota archaeon
TAGTGACTAGAAAGCTAGAGGAGGAGCCAAATACGGTTTTCCAATTCGGCCATGGTATCGTTGTATAATCAGAGTTGGTTCTCGGGATAGTCCATATGTTTCTAACAGAATCCCAATAATATATCGCATCAATTTGTTCACCCGATGCCACATCGTGAATTAGGATCGATGCAGAAGTATCGTTCCACTTCCATGGTGTCACTGAGGGAGGATCTTGCCAGTCGATAGAATAAATGGTAGTATTAATTCCTGCACCTCTAAACATGTGAGTGCTAAGGCTTGAAAGGCTTCCACAAGATGAAATCGAAAAAGCCGCTGGTTGATCAAGATAAGTTGACTCGTCACCTGGAGGAATAGCATGAATATATCCCCTCATGAATATGTGAAGCAAGTATGTTCCAGGATAGATTCCGTAATCTCTAACGCCTCGATATCGAAACAATGAATATTTTACTCCCTCCCGAGGATCTGGTGGCGGAATAACTCCTGCCATGCCTAAACCATTCAGAGTTAAAGTAGCACTTCTTGATGAGGAAGGAACATAAGTGAAGTTGAAAGCTACTAATTCACCACTTGCATCTACAACCTCTGCCAATAGAAATCTTCCAGGGTCAGGTCCTCCAATTGGTTGAGTCTGCAATCCTGCTGCACTATCATGAAAATGTACTGTAAAATTCAACGTGCCAGATATCCATAAATCGAGGAATAGATTCTCGCTTAATGTTTGCTTATCAACAATTGTGACGGGGTAATCTCGAAAAATTGTGCCTGAGATATCTGTCTGAATATATCCGTTAACATATGCACGAATGAAATATGTGCCAGGACCTAAACCATCAATCCATGTTGCAAATGTCTGTGGAACCATGCCGCTGAGTCTTTTTGGAGCACCATAATGACGCTGAAATCCGAATTGGAATCGAAAGGACGAAGAATCAGAACCAAGTCCTGTAACTGGATCAAAATTAGCTGTGGGACTGACCCACCAGACCTGTGATGGCCCTACGCCATTATGAACTCCGAAAGGATCTATGAACGGGGGAATTACTGTATTGGGATAGTAACTTATTGGTCCTTCCCAAGGAAAGGCCCCCTGTTTGGGGGCGTTAGGTGCTGCCAGTTTATCCGAAGCAAATATTGTATTCCCGATAACATAAGATGTGTATGGTGCGTGTGTTAGATTTATTGGAGAATAAGATTCAACATTCTGCTCAACATAATTATCACTATCATATATGACTACACTTATTGGAAGCTCACTCTTCCATGGTGTTCGACCAGAACAATTCTTTGAATATATCTCTCCGCGAATTTCAGGTCCAGGATTCAGATAAAAATCAGATAAGAGCGATTGTCCTCGAATAACCATTATACTAGTGGAAACCAGTTGTTCAGGAAAACCTGCTGCACTGGCAAATATGTCATAAATTCCTGGAGCAACTCCCTCTATTTCAAAATGGCCTCCTGAAGAACCATTGAAATAACCTCTTGCTTCTACTCGCCTGTTTGTGGGTTCGTTTGTAATGGGATCTGTTGCAGTTCCAACTGCTCTAATCATACCTGGGGCTCTTATTGGCTCTCCATAAAGTACTGGATTGGCGATTTCACCATATCTTAAGGTTCCATATATGATAGCTGGATCTAATTCTGCTTTAACTAATAATGCAGGCCAATTCTCTACAGGCATTGTACTATTAACGAGAGGATCACTCTGCTTCTTGACAGGATTATGACCCCCTAAAAATATCTTGAATAAATATCTTCCAGCAATGTCTGGAGCCCTTAATTGATTGATTCTTATGTAATAATGCTCTTTCCACTCTCTCTCTTGCGTAAATTCCATACCGCTTCCTGTAGCTAAGATTTGTATAACCCACCAGCCAGGTGCGAAGGGATCATTCATGTCAGCTTTACCGACGAATATTTGTCCATTATCTGCTGTCAGCGTAGTCAGGATATTGGAACTGTCTCCTAGATCCCAAATGATGCTTCCTGCTGGTTCAAATCCGTCTTGAATAAGTTCTCCACTTTTATCAACTAAAGGAGCTGGAATGTATATTGTGATGTTATTATAACGGAACGTTGGCGCTGGATTCTCTTGGGATGTAAACGCTGTTGGTTGTGAGAAATTTATGGCAAGAATAAGATCTCCAAAATTATCTTGATTAGGAGTTGAGGTTAATATCGCTCCTTCGGGAGAATAAGAATTACCTGCGAGTTGTAATGGCTGTTCAAAATCTTGGAATGGTGATTGATATCCAGGAGGACCACTAGTATTTGTATAGAAATTGAAACCAGATCCAGGCCATAAATATGCTAAAGGCCCAGGGACATGTGCCGTACCAAACGTATTAGTTGGATTCAATTCATGATCATTAGATCTAAAATAAGGTGGTATATCGTTTAGATTACCTATAGTTGTATGAGCAAAAACTGGAGAAAAAAGTTGGGTCACTAAGAGGGTTACAAAGAAAAAGAGAAGACCCCGGTGAACCATTCAACATTTGCTCCAATCAAATTAACATCATTTGGTTTCAATTTTTTTCTAGGGTCTAGCTTTTTTCGATTTACGCTTTCGAATGAAATAATAAGCTATAGCAGCTATTATTGCTACCCCAAAGAAAATCGGAATTAATGAAGCTTCAGCGGGCTTAATATCAAGAGATAATCGAAGTGTATCATCTAACGAGTTATCATCCTGGGTCCAATCGATTCTCAGATCAAAATTATACTCTTTTTCCGGCGTATCAGAGTCTACATCCATTGTGAAAAACGCTAATTTAGTCTCTCCAGCAAGCATTGTCCCAAGAAAATCTGTCAATGTTCCGGAGAAGAAGTTACCTACCCTAAGTTGTACTCTAACTGATTCTGCTTTAACAGCACCCGTATTTCTAAATTCAACTCTAATTACTCTACCAGCATCACCAGCTGCAAGAGTTGTGGGTGTAATGCTGACGATATCAAATTTGACTTTCTCGTTGAGATATATTTGAACCTCATCAATCGGTATAAGGCCGTCATCACTATCTATTACCATTACTATGGGATATTTGCCAAATTTTGCATCGTCATCGACATCCACTATGAATCCCGCCTCCGATACTTCTCCAGGTTGTAATGTTCCTACATAATGTCTATCTGAGTCACTTGATGATGGTCTGAATGGCTCTTTCAGATCTAATTTTAATTGGAGATCCTTGGCTGCAGCCTGACCAGAATTAACGATTTCGACTTTGATTTCAACCTGTTTGTTGGCGGGATAGAGTTTTGTTGGCAATGTAACTACGTTTTGTATACGAAGATCTCCTCTCCATATTGGAACATCGATAATCAATGTTTTTTCTACTTGCTGCAATTCCCTGGCTGACCTATATGATATCGTGAGATCATAACGGTAGATTCCTTCACTAGCAAGTGGATCAACGTCAACAGTATAGCTAAGAGTAAAACTAGATCGGGCTTCCATATCTCCAGCCATTTTTGAAATCGCGACTGCTGAGTACTCTTTACCATCTCTATAGTAAGTATAAGAAAGTGGAGGTCCTATAGACAGTGTTGCATTAACATCACGTGCTAAATCATCCCCAATATTTGATAGAACTATTGAGAGTGGAACATTTACATCGCCTGGTTTCGCGGTCGAGGGTTCTGATGGATTAGTACCCCAATAAACAGAAGAGGCGACAATTTCTCCCATTCCAATAGCTTCTACGGTGATATCCGAATCCAAAGTTCCAATTGGTATAGTTAAAAATAAAATTGCTAACATCAAAATATAATGTTTCAACGTTATCACATGTCCATAGGGAGGGAGAAAAAATGAATAAGAATCATATAAGACTTATTGCTTACTAATTCATAATTGAATTCAAGTCAATTTAAATATGGATTACCTGTATTATCGATAAAAGTTATTATCGACCTAAACAGACGGTTCTAAGAGTGTACGCTCTAAAGTCGTGAAGCTGTATGTCTGAAATTACGATCGCAACGAAAGAACTAACTAAGAATTTCGGTAATTTCACAGCCGTAGACGGTGTAAACCTAGAAATTCCGAAAGGCCAATTATTTGGATTACTCGGACCAAACGGTGCTGGGAAGACAACACTTGTTCGTATGCTTTGCACATTGCTTGAACCTTCTGAAGGTACTGCTGAAATTGCAGGCTACGATATTGTAAAAGACGCCTCCGAAGTAAGGAAGCGAATTGGTGTAGTATCGGATGGCGTTTCACTATATCAAGATCTAACGATTGAGGAGAACCTGAAGTTATTCAGCACTTTATATGATCTGCCAAACAGCATGGCTGAGGATAGGATGCAGAATCTGCTGGAGATGTTTAATTTCAAAGAAAAATCAAAGAGATTGGTAGGTAAGCTCTCATCAGGTTGGATAAAAAAGGCCATGATAATTGCGGCACTAATTCATGATCCTAAGATCCTTTTTCTTGATGAGGTGACTTCCGGTCTGGATCCACAGTCAGCTTTAGCACTCAGGGAATTCACAAGGAAATTATGCGATGAAGGTGTAACTGTTATTTGGACCACCCATTATATGACGGAGCCCGAAATAATCTGTGACAAAGTTGGAATAATCTTTGAAGGTAGATTGATACAGATAGGGACTCCAAAAGAATTAAGGAGTAATGTATCTAAACAATCTGTTCTCGAAATCGAGACTCCTAACCTAGCCAAAAGTACACTGAAAAAAATTGAAGAAGTAGGCAATATATGTAAAGTTACATATGATGATCCGATTCTTAAAACCTCATGCATTGATGAAGGCGATAAACAAATTGAAGAGTCGGTGACAAAAATTCTTCTGGATTCAGGAGCAAGGATAACCGCCATAAATACAAAAGAACCTACACTTGAAGAAGCATTTATCTCATTGACAGGTGGAGAAGAGGAAATAGATCGATTCATGGAGAAAGCCCATCAAAAAGAATAGCGCACGCTATGATTATTTAAAAAAATTAAGCGTAGAATTTAGTCATTTTATGAGTTAACGATTGACCATGTCTAGTCTGAAGCATTTCAGTAACGTCTTTGCAGTAATGTCCAATGAATTTCGAATATTAAGACGGAACCGTTCTGCAATTCTTATCTCTCTTGTTGTTATACCATTTTTTTTCACGGCCTCTCTAGGAGCAGGCCGAGGAGGAGAAGGAGAGACTTATTCAGTTACAGCTGAACTTCCTATCGCTTTTATAGATAAAGATCTTTCCGAAGCTTCAGGCCGCTTATATGAGACCCTAGTGAGATCAGAGGATTTCAATATGTTGATTCAAGGGTATCGTGAGGAGGATGCTCTTGCAATTTTGGGAAAAGGTGGTATCTATGCTGCAATTGTTGTGCCAGAGGGATTCGAACAAAGATTATCGAATAATGAAACTGGAATAATCGTTTTGCATGTCGATGATGGGTCTCCTGGCGTTGATGATGCAGTCATTTCTAATGTTGAGGCAAGTCTAGAAATTTTCAATCCGAATCCAAGAATGAAACAGACGGACAATGTGGAGTTTGTTGGGGTGGAGATAGTTATTAAGGGGGCTAGTTTCTCAGGTTTTGCAGTTGGTTTAACGATCACACTTACTATGGTGGTAGTCTTTGCAACATTTTATGAAATTGCTGGTGGTATGTCAAGAGAAAGAGAAACAGGGACTTATGCCCACTTGTTAGTTAGTCCTGTAAGTTTAGGATCAATAATGATAGGTAAAACGTTGTATGATGTATGTCTAAATATTATGCGTACATTCATTGTTCTTGGTTTAGCGGTTTATGTTTATGGAGCAAGTATACATGCAAACCTTTTGTCATTAGTTTTAAGCGTACTTTTTATTGCGATACTGACGATGGGTTTTGGTTTTCTTGTTTCATCATTCGGGGTTGGGGTAAGGGCTGTCGTTATTATAGAGTTCTTTCTGATCCTTTTTCTGTTTGCCTTCAGCGGTTTTTTTATAGATAAAGAGCTGCTGAGAGGAATATCGCAGACAATAGCGACGGTTCTTCCATGGTCTTATGGCATTGATGTTCTAAAACGAACGATCCTCATAGGGCAACCCTTGATGAGTCTAACTTATCAGTTGCAGATAATCACCATTTCAATCATATTGTTTTATGGAGTTGCATATCTACTGCTCAGATTATCACGAGAGAGGCTCGTCAAATGAATCGTCTTATTCGTGATACTGTAGTAGTAGCTCAAAAAGAGCTGAAACAGCTTAGCAGAGATCCATTATCTCTTGCCTTAACTGTGATGTTTCCAATAATTTTGATCAGCATATTCATTGTTATTTCTTCAGCCTTTGGTAATCCGAACATCGTTTCAATCGTTATAGCAGACTTAGATGGATCAGGAGAATCGAAGATTCTCATTGATAAAATAGCGTCAACTGAATTGGTTCGTATATCTCAATTGGTACAAACTGAAGAAAAAGCTAGGGAGGTTGTTGAATCAGGTGAGGTAATAGGATCGCTCGTTATTCCTGCCGGATTCGGAAACAGACTTCTCAACGCACAAGAAGCATTTCTTGTAGTGCAAACAGATAATACGAAGATGATGGCTAGTATGAATATAATTAGAGCGGTTACTGAACAAAAACAGGAACTCTTAGACGATCTGATGGAGCAATATGACTTAAGAACCGCTTCTGTTGAAATTGTGTCTAGACCAATTTCGGGACGTCCGCCAACCGGGGATTTCATACTGCCAGGGCAATTAGGAATGATCATTATTTTGGGTGCCTTTGATGATGCAGTCAATGCTATGACCCGAGAGCGTGAACGTGGGACCTTTCCCAGACTTGCACTTACCCCTATGAATATTTTCTCTATCTATAGTGGAAAAATGGTATCAACTCTAGTCATAAACGCATTGCGGACTACATTTATGCTCATCATCTTTGTTTGGAATGGTTTAGTAATTCAAGGAAACATAGCACTGATTTATGTAACGACCTCATTGATCGCTATGTTTACCTTATCCTTCGGTCTGCTGATTTCATCTAGAGTTCGTAGTTCTGCAAATTTGACAATTTTAGAAATTGCTATCACTTTTCCGCTATTTCAACTAGCAGGAGCATTTTCAGCACCAGAAGTACTTGCTCCTGCTGGTCGAGCAATATCAAGAAGTCTTCCTTGGACATATGGTATTGAAGCTTTAAGGCGAATAATGTATCTTGGTCTGGGTTTGGAAGGTGTAGCAGGTAATCTATTAATATTGTTGATAAGCACGATGATCCTCCTCCCAATAGCAACTCTGCTATCAAAACGAACAATATAACTAGAAAATCCTATTGAGAGTATTATGCGGCTAAAGAGTTATTTGGCCAAAGATTCTTAACGATGGAAAACGAAATCATTATTGCTAAATCTTTGGCGCTACTGTATTGGATTTAGTATATGCTCTTCATCAGCATACTGTGAATAGATCATCTTCACATTATCAAAATACATCGTAAGGCTATTATCGCGCAAAGTTCGATGTGACGAATAGGTGAGAATCTGATTGAGTCTTTCTGGAAAAATAGCTTTGGTCACTGGTGCAGGAAGCGGTATTGGTAAGATATCGGCGATACAATTGGCACAAATTGGAGCGGAATTAGTCCTCTTGGGACGAAACGAAAAGAAACTTGCTGAAACTTCTTCTGAGATCTCAAAATCAGTAGAGAAATGTAAATGGTACTCTGTTGATGTGACGAAAACAAAAGAGATCTCTAATTCTGTACAAAAAATTCGAAAAGAATGCGGGGAGATAGACATTCTTGTAAATAGTGCTGGAATTAACATTCCACAAAAAGCAGAGGATGTCACAATCGAAGCTTGGAATACTATAATGGACACCAATGTGAAAGGATTATTTTTCTGTTGTCAGGCTGTAGGTCGACAATCCATGATCCCACGAAAACAAGGAGTAATTGTAAATATCTCTTCTCAAGCTGGAAAAGTTGCACTACCTTTACGTGCAGCTTATTGCTCTAGCAAAGGAGCAGTAGATCAAATGACGAGAGTTCTAGCATTTGAATGGGCTAAATACGGAGTAAGAGTAAATGCCGTCGCACCTACATTTGTTGAAACACCATTCACAAAAGAGATGTTAATCGATCAAGATTTCAAAAATTTTGTAATGAATAAAATACCGTTAAAACGACTAGCTACTCCCTTGGAAGTTGCAAATGCAGTATGTTTTCTAGCTACAAATCAGTCCAGTATGATCACTGGAGCAATCATTCCAGTTGATGGAGGCTGGACAATTCATTGAATAAGTAAAATACACCCTATTTATGAAATATTTTTTTTGAAAAAACTTTCAATGTGACAAAAATGCTTGGTGAGGCATTTGCAGTATTAGCTGCAATACTTTGGGCAGGTTCGATGGTTGTTGCAGCAAAGACTCTAAAAGATGTTGGGCCTGTCCGAGCAAATGCGCTTAAAACATTATTCTCAGTCGCAACCATGTTGCCTATTGCTTTTCTTATGGGTGAGTTCCAAAATCTGTTTTATCTTGATTTCTATGGTTCCCTATATGTAATTATTGCAGCAATAATTGGATTTGGCATTGGTGACACTCTTATCTTTAGAAGTATTGGTCTGATTGGTGTTTCCAGATCTTATACGATCGGATACTCCTACCCATTTTTCGCTATAGCGTTAGCAACAGTATTTCTAGGTGAGCCTTTTCTTTTGAGATACATTTTTGGAGCAGTTATAATCTTTTTTGGAATAGTAAATATTGTTCTTGAGCGAAATGTTGCTTTCGATAAGTCAAATGCTAAGGGCTTCATACTTGCATTTGCTGCTGCGATATCTTGGTCGATAGGAACAACTTTAGTAGCTCTTGGTTTGAGAACCGTCAATATCATTCAGGCAAATACTATCCGTTTTCCTCTTTTGTTTATTTTCTTATTTATCTTTTCCATATTGCGCCCAGGTGAGTCAAGACTCAATAAAGAAAATCTTAGTCTATTGCTACTATCAGGAATTTTAGGAATGACCATTGGAGGAATTGTATTCTTATTTAGTATACAACTTATCGGTGTTGCAAGGGCAGCTCCTCTTAGTTCATCATCGCCATTATGGGCGGCAATTATGTCTAGTTTGTATTTGAAAGAAAAAATCACATGGAGAGTCATCATGTCATCAATTATGGT
>JAGLGJ010000036.1 GCA_023144075.1 Candidatus Bathyarchaeota archaeon
AAAGCACCAAAGGCTACATAGATGAGTTTTCTAGTCAAAGAAGTATGCAGTTTGATCATCAGTATAGTGATCACCAACAAATATATCGTCATACTTAAGATTCCTGCACATTGCCAATAAAAGTTCAGGTATAGAAATCCCTTCTGACCCCAAACTGCAAGATTATCAACACCAACTAATTCTACCCGGACATTTGCAGCTGTAAGCAGTAGAATAGTTATGGCAAGTATTGGTTGCATAAGAACCTGAAGGGATTGCATTGAACCGTATGGAAAAGTTGCATCTAATAGAAGGATAAAAGCCATTCCTAATAGGAAAACAATTGGAGTGGGAAAATGTTTGATCTTTCTAATACCAAACGCCAGGAAAATTAATAACGAGACATATATCGCGTAAATTATATAATCCCACATTCTGGTCCAACTCAGAATCTGAGGTAAAGTTGTGTAACCGAATTTTGCTCCAAACTCAGATATTAATTCTGTATGACCGGCCGCATAGATTACGAAGAAGTATCCAGTAATAATGAATACAGAGGCAATTATTCCTAAACGTCTTCCAATAGTTAGATTGAATTTCAGAAGATTTCTTGCATCATACCATTCGAGAATGAGAAATACGAAAGCAAATAGGAAACCTCCGCCGGCACCTTCATTCCATCCCAATATAAAGTGATTTGAATCAATTATGAATAGAACAATAATTGGAAGCGCAAATAGGATCAGAAATGCGTCTTTAGATCTTATCCAATTCATAAATAAACTCTGAAGATACATATTGGATGCCCCTTAGCAATCCACACACATTATTAGATTGTGTGGAATTAATGTTCCTTTGAATATTCGGACCCACTGATCATTTTATACATTAATCAATCATATGATTCATTGCATCAAGGAATAGCCTCCTTATATATAGATTCTTGGCGACTATTCAGCCAGTGAAATTAGCTAGGAACATCATTATCAAGATGAATGTCTAATTGATCTAATGGGATGCGTAAGCTGTCACACAATCCATTAAAGGATATAACCGGGAGTTTAGGAAAAGAACTTCTCAATAAGAAAATTGCATTATGTGTTACTGGAAGCGTCGCAGCTATCGAGGCATCAGAAATTGCTAGAGAGCTCATGAGGAGAGGCGCAGAAGTAGATTCTGTTCTCTCAAAATCCGCTTGTGAACTTATAGGACCAAAACTTATGGAATGGGCAACGGGCAACAAAGCAATAACGGAATTAACTGGAAACACCGAGCATATACACCTTGCAGGTGATTGGGATGGAAAAGTAGATATTGTGATCATAGCTCCAGCAACAGCAAATACAATCGGTAAGATCGCCTCAGGGATCGACGACACAACAGTAACTACAGTAGCCACTACCGCCTTAGGATCTGGAATACCCATACTCATAGCTCCGGCAATGCACTACTCCATGTTTAGACATCCGATAGTTCTGGAAAACATCAACAAATTGAAGAAATTTGGCATTCAAATATTAGAGCCTGAAATTGTCGAAGGAAAAGCTAAGATGGCTCCCACCTCAAGGATTGTTGAGACAGTCATAAGGAAATTTTACCGAAGAGACCTAAAAGGAGTCAAAATTCTCATTTCGGCAGGACCAACTATTGAGTATTTGGATCCTGTGCGAATAATAACAAACAAGAGTTCAGGTAAGATGGGTATTGCTATAGCATTAGAGGCTTCGAGAAGAGGTGCAGACTCAACTCTCATAGCTGGCGTGATTAAGGAGAAAATCCCTCAAGGGATAAGAGCACTTAGGACTGAGACATCCAAGGAGATGCTCAAGGTAGTCAAGAAGGAACTTGCACGAACCAAATACGACGTATTTGTTGGTAGTGCTGCTGTATCTGATTTCAGACCTTTAGATTCTCATAAAATAAAGATCCCTACCAGAGATAATAAGAAATTAACAATTGAGCTTGAGGCTACTTTAAAAATTGTAAATTTTGTTAAGAAATTAAGTCCAAAAACCAGCTTGATCGCGTTTAAAGCAGAATATGGGTTGTCTGACTCGAAATTAATTGAAAAAGCTAGAGAAGTTATGAGATCATCAAGAGCTGATTTAGTCGTTGCTAATCATATTGGTATTGAAGGCGCTGGTTTTGGCTCGGATACTAATGAAGCATACATTATTGATCGCAAAGGAAAAATCACTCTCATACCACGAATGACTAAACAGGATTTTGCTCGAAAAATATTTGATTATATGATCAATTTTATGGACCTTAAGGGGCGGTAGGCTACTGAAGGTTGCAGCAATACAAGTAGGACCGATGTCAGATAATGAGAGCACATTTTATGGAATAATTGAGGCATTAACCGATAGGGCAGCATCAAATGGAGCCAAATTCCTTTGTTTCCCAGAACATTACCTTTCTCAAGAGACAGAAGATTCTGTTCTGAACATATTAGAATTGATGAAAAAACAAGCACGTAAACACAATATCACAATAATCACAGGAGGTTTTTACGATAGACTTTCAGATGGAATTTGTGTGACTGCTCCCGTGGTTAATCCACAAGGTCAATTGATTGGAAGACAAGAAAAGATACACCTTTTTGGCAAAGAAAAGGACAGAGCAAAACCTGGATCAGAATACCGAATATTTAATGTTGGAGATGTTAAGTTTGGCGTGATAATATGTTACGACTTAGTTTTTCCAGAGGTCGCTCGAATCCTTGCTCTAAAAGGAGCGGATATGATATTTGTTCCTTCCAGAATCTTCGAAACAGGAATAGAACCTTGGCATTTGTATCTGTCTGCGAGATGTCTTGAAAACCGTGTTCCCCTTATTGGCGCAAATATTATTTGGCCACCTAAATATTTAGGCCATAGTAAAATATTTGATCTACAATATGACAACCAATCAGACATTACCTTTACAAGGGCAGTAGCCGTTGGAGGACAATCTCAGGAAGTTCTAATCGCCGATGTTAATTTGAAAGCAAATGCAGAATTGAGAAATAAAAGATTTCGCGAAAGGAGACCGAAAACATATGATTTTCTTTTAAAGAAATAGTGCGCGTTAAAAGTCATCAGTTTATCTTGATAATTATGGAATCTGATCAGATTGTCTGATGATCAATTTATAAACTCTAATAAAACATTTTCTTGAATTTTATCAGAAAATCCTCTACCTATTCAGAAAATTCCGTATGACAAAAACCATATTAATTCGGTATCAGCGTATCTTCCCCAACGAGGAATAGTCAAAATGGCTAAAAGTGTAAAAGGTATTGGGGATGGCGGACTTAACCTGGGACCTGATAAAGAGATAGACAGAGACCAATGGCTAAAAGATGTCTTCCCTGAATGGGGAACTATACTAAATAAAGAGATAGAAGAAACTAAGCCCAAACCTAATTCATTGATACTTTGGTGGCTTGGTGGAGCCTCTTGGTGGATGAAAAGCGAGGGTGGCGCAAATCTATGTATAGATCAATATAGTGGCTCCGGAGGATGCCTCGACTACAACGACCTATCAAAACATTCGGGTGTAGTTCGAATGACTGGCGCCAAGCAGATGTGCTGGATAAGGTGTGTTCCACATGTACTGGATCCATGGGCAATAAAGGAATGTGACGCATATGTTTCAACACATGTACATACCGATCATGCGGATTTCTTCACAATCAAACCTCTCCTACAAAACACAGATTGTAAATTCATAGCACCTCCACGTATCAAAGAAATATTTCAGAGATGGAAAGTTCCAGACGATAGAATCGTGGTAGTTAAACCAGGCGATGTTGTTAAGATCAAAGACACAGAGATACACGCTGTTGAATCTTGCGACAGGACAGTATTGATAACTGAACAGAAAGATTTGAAAAAGATGACTATGGAAGAATTCTCCAAACTGATGGATGAGAAAGCAGTTAATTACGTCTTCAAAACTCCAGCCGGAACAGTATACGATGGAGGCGATTCACACTACTCAAACATGTACTTCAAGCACGGTCAGGAACATGATATCGATGTAGCTCTGATAACATTCGGAGATAATCCAGATGGAATGACTGACAAAATGAATCCATATGATGCATATCGAGCAGCAAAGTGTCTTAAAGCAAAAGTTTGTATTCCAATGCATTATGAGAACTGGGGAATAGTCGAAGGTGACCCAACCGATCTAGAAATGATAGCGAATAAGAAATTTGCACCTTTCAAAGTTTGTATAATGAGACCTGGTACAAGATATGAATGGCCAGCAGACAAAGATAAACCAAGAATTTTCTATAGACAACAATCAGAGGTCAGTAAAGATTTCAGAATGGATCTTGTGGATCTGCCGTTTCCGGCATATCTTTAAGAATCCATCTACCTATTTTTTTCTTTATTATCATAACGAAGTTTTATTTCTAAACACACTAACTAGAATTTACGAAAGTCGCAATCAGATTTACTAAATTTTAATACCACATATTATAAACAACCAGAAATCATAATCGTCTATTTGTATCCTCAGGTATGTACAATTGGATGTAGCAGATCTAGTTGTTTTAGAATATCGTTAATGACAGAAGTGATTTTTTCACCCGTCTTAGCGCATATTGGATATACATCACGACCTGGCATAATATGGTTGAGAAGTTTAGTTGCGATATCCAGGGTTTCAGAATCGATTAGATCTATCTTATTGGCGCAAATTATTACTTTGGATGGCATTTCAATTTTTCTTGTGATACTTTCAATCGAAGAGAGTTTTCGTTTTAAGATTTGTACCGGTTCACTTACATCAACAAATAGCAGTATTAGATCGGCGTTTGTTATCTCATCAAGTGTTACGAAGAAGGCTTCTATAATCATCGGATGCATCTCTTCTATGAGACCTATAGAATCAACAAGCATGAATTCAGAACCTTCCCATCTTACAAGTCGAGAATATGAAGTAAGAGTTGTGAACGGCCCTAATCCGACGTCTTTTGATTCTGATGCGAGTCTGTTAAAAAAGGTGGTCTTTCCACTTTGAGTGTAGCCAGTTAAAGCAACTATTGGGAAACCCAGTTCTCTTCTTCTTTTCCTCAATGCAGTCTTCTTCGATTGTACGTTACGTAAATTCATTTTGATTTTGCGTATTCGTTTCCTAGCTGCTCTTTCGTATTCGTTAAATGGGTAATCTCCTGGTCCGCTCCACCCCACTTGTTCACCTATAATACCCTTCATCTTTATGAATTCGCGACCCCAAGAGAAGGTATATCTAAGCTTAGCGAGGTTTATCTGCAATTTTGCCTCTTTTGTCATAGCTCTTCTACTAAAAACCTCAAGAATCAATAGATTTCTATCTATTACTTTTATGTCCCCAATTCTTTTTTGAATTTTGAATACTTGACTGCTTGGAAGAGTATTTGTAAATATGACGATCTCAGCTTTTTCTTGATCTACTAATTTCTTAAGCTCTTCGAGTTTGCCGCCACCAATACAGGTACTATGATGAGCACTATGTCTGTTCTGGGTTAGAGTTTTTACAACTGTATATCCTATATTCTCTGCCATGATGAAGAGCTCGTTTACACGAGAAACATTTTTTGGTAGTTTGCACTCAACAATTATAGCTCTCAAAAAACATTATGCCACCTATCATCGGATTCAATGATCTCGTCATTAAGGACACGTACGGTTACGAACTCCAATTCGAATCTCTTTTATTTTATTGATTTATCTTCATTTCAATATAGTTTTTATCTAAATAGGGGATTATCTCGGTTATGATCTAAATTATATGCAGCTAGTTATAGCTAGCTAACCTTTCAAGTAAAAGTCTTTAAGAAAGATAATCAGTGTCATTTTGAAGTGGTGCCTTCACATGAGTGATACTAACACGAGTAGACTTCCATTATACATAGCAGCAACCTCTCTTATCGTATTGCTAGTTCTCGCAGGTTTATCTACATTTGTTTATATCCAGACTCAGAGTGAGCTTTCTGATCTTCGAGAGAGAATGACAGAACTCCAATCACGTATTGAGCTCATTGATGGGTCTGGAAGTAATGGAATAAGAGACCAAAAAGTCTATGCTCTCACGGAAAAGTCGGTTGTACAAATACTGAATAAACAGACGGGTTTAGATGGTCTTGAACCCACGGCCAGTGGCAGCGGTTTCATATATGATAAAAAAGGCAATATCATAACAAACTATCATGTCATCGAGGAAGCAGAAACCATAGAGGTAACTTTTCTTGATGGTGAGACTGTTAAAGCAGTGTTAATTGGAGCTGACCCGTATTCTGATCTGGCCGTCCTTAAGGTTGAGACTTCTCAAGAGAAACTCAAACAAGTCACTCTTGGTAATTCATCTGAGCTCTCAGTGGGAGACACTATATATGCTGTTGGAGCTCCATTTGGTTTGAGTTGGTCTCTGACAAAAGGTGTTGTAAGCCAGATTGGAAGAACACTTCCTACTTCAGGTGGCTACTCTGTTGTTGGGGTAATACAGGTTGATGCCGCTATTAATCCAGGAAATAGTGGAGGGCCATTACTCAATAGTCTTGCAGAAGTTGTAGGTGTTAATACTGCTATTCAATCAGAAACTGGAATGTTCTCGGGTGTAGGATTTGCTATCTCTTCAGTTCTAATTCAGAAAGTTGTTCCATCATTGATAGAAAAGGGACGTTATGATCATTCTTGGGTCGGTATTGCTGGAAGCGATGTGACACCATCAATTGCAGAAAAAATGGATTTAACAGAGTCGAGAGGATTTCTAGTAATTTCTGTTGTCGAAGATAGCCCTGCTGAAAGAGCAGGTATTCGAAGCGGGAATAAAACTGAAGTTGTTGATGGTCGCAATATGACGTTGGGAGGAGACGTAATCACCCACATAGATAATAAGACGGTGAGAAAACTTGAAGATCTATTGGCATATTTAGAATATCAGACAGAACCTGGAGACAAAATTATTCTCAGAACTATTAGAGATGGACAAATTTTAGATATTGAAGTGACACTTGGAGTTAGACCCCCCCCACAGACAGAGTAATAGTCAAGATTTTAGTTTAAGCGTAGTTTTAGTCGAGAAAAGGTTAGGTTGGATAATTTCATATTCATTATGATGGTTATCCAATCCACAAGTTGAGTATAATTGAGTTTTTTTTGTTCTCATACTAATTTGAACGATCTCTGAAAGAAGGTTTTTATCGATTTTATTTTTTCCGTGGCACCCAATCCCTTTGCACTTACTATCAATATAGATATAATAATTGGATCGATTTTTAATGAACAAAGCCAATTCAGGATATCCATATTCAGGATTGGTCATTACAATGAAAGGCCAAACCCGACAAACCATAGGCTTATTCTTTTGGATCCCACAGATCCAACGATCAGATAGTGGAATTTGAAAAATACATCTGCCATCAGGTCTCTTAACAAAGTAGACTTCATCAAGTTCAATCTTCAAGCAAGAAGTACCATAAAGCTTTGATATTAGAACGAGCTCATCTGCCATCAAAGGTACTTTAAACCACTTGCAACATTCTCCACATGCTAAACATTGCCAAGAACTAATTTTACGCCAAGGAATAAAGCCAAATAAATCTCCCTCAATGGTGCTATGATTTACTATCTTTCAAGCGCTCCTTTTCTAGTTCTATTAGAAGTTCCTTTTGTCTTTTCGTCAGTTCTGTTGGAACAGTCAGATTGATTTTTACATATTCATCTCCTCTGGAGCGGCTATTGATCCTTGGCATTCCTTTGCCTCTGATCTTGAATAGTGTTCCAGGTTTTGTTCCGGGAGGGATTTTCAACTCCATTTCCCCGTCAAGAGATGGCGCACTGACCTTTGCACCAAGTGAAGCTTGAGTAAAAGATATTGGAATCTCACATAGCAGATTTTCATGTCGCCTTTCAAAGATCGCATGAGGACGTATATGAACGGTTACGTACAAGTCTCCAGGAGGTATTCTCCCAGGTCCTGTATCACCTTCTCCTCGAAGCCTTAATGTTGAGCCATCATCAATTCCTCGCGGGATGTTAACAGTCATTTTACGAGAACGACGTATCTGTCCACTACCATCACATTCTTCGCAAGGAACCTCCACAATTTCCCCCCTTCCATTACACCGTTCGCAGGTCGTAACCTGTGTTATTGTGAAAAAACCTCCTGCAGATTGTTGCCTTCTGATTTGACCTGCCCCATGACATAAGGGGCAATCTTTAGTTTTCGAACCTGGTTTTGCTCCGCTACCGTCGCACTTTTTGCATTCTTCAACTCTAGAGATAGTTAATTCTTTTTCTAGAGTTGCCGATGCTTCTTCTAGACTTATCTCCAAATCATATTGAAGATCATAACCTCTTTGAGGGGGGTTCCTCCTTCCTCTGCTAAAGAACGTATCGAAGATACTTCCAAAACCGAACCCCGTATCTCTAAAGATATCTTCAAAATCGACTCCTCTGAATATATCCTCGGCAGTATACTTATCACCAATACCAGCTTGACCATACATGTCGTAGGTTCTTCTTTTTTCATCATCTGACAATACTGCATATGCTTCTGAGATCTCTTTGAATTTCTCTTCTGCACTAGGTGATTTGTTTCGATCTGGGTGATATTTGAGAGCTAGTTTACGGTAGGTACTTTTGATTTCCTCCTTGGTGGCGTTTCTGGCAATACCCAATGTCTCATAGTAGTCTTTATTCGGCATGAAACCACCAATGGAGATCTAAAAAAAAGGATTGATTATTCCTTTTTGTCTTCTTCTACTACTTTATAATCTGCATCTACTACCGTTTCATCTTTAGCTTTTTCAGGCTCCTCTTTTGGTCCCGTTTGTTGTTGTCCACTCTCCTGAGTCGCCTGTTGATAAGCCACAGTTCCCACTTCCTGCAAAATTTTTGTCAGTTCTTCACTTTTTGTCTTCATTTTTTCTACATCTTTTTCGCTTAACACTTCTCTTAATTCACTAACTGCCTTATCCAATCTATCACTGTTTTCTTTGCTAATTTTGTCTCCAAGATCTTTCTTTGTCTTCTCAACAGTGTAGATGAGCGCGTCAATGTTATTACGGACCTCCGCCTCTTCCCTATTCTTGAGATCTTGCTCTGCGAATTGCTCTGC
>JAGLGJ010000037.1 GCA_023144075.1 Candidatus Bathyarchaeota archaeon
GGATCAGGCTTTACCAGTTTTTACACCTCTGAGTTTTCTGTTGATTACTTCAGAAACCCTATCTGTGAGACCTTGCGTATGCGCCTCATGCTCAATCATCTTAATCAATTCTACAACTACCTCCTCGTTTTTGGGAGAGTTACATGTTACCAATACTATTCCATTTTGACCAACCGACAATGAACATGCACTCTCTTTTTTCAACAGGTTGATCATAGATCCCTCTTTTCCTATTAGACGAGGAATTTTGGAGGGAGTAATTTTAATCATTCTTCCACGAGTTATTTTTCCAAGTTCTCTATCTCTGGCTGATAGCAATGGATCTCTAGATCTATCAAAAGCGATTATTTTTGCTTTGACTAGATCTCCAACACTAAGCGATTCCGTAGTCACTCTTTTTCTCGAGTAATTTTGTCTTGCTCCGAACTCTGTTACAGGAAGCATAGCCGAATATGGGGAGTTAATATCGACATACCAGCCAGACATTCCCACATCAGTTATTTTTCCAATGATGATGTCATCAACAAAAGGGAAATAACAATGCTTGAGCGGAACAACTGAAATGCGACTCCCTTGATATTCGAAGAAACCAATCATCGTGGAGTAAATATTTTCTCCATCTTTGTAAACATTGAGATCTGGTTCGTATTCACCTTGGGCTACCAATTCACCTGGTATGACCAGTTGTTTTTTTTGCACTAGTATTGTCAAGAGTATCCACTCAAACGCACTTTTTATCGAATTTTCCCAAACGTTCTCATATTATATTCTTGTCAAAAGGGAGATTTGTTAGTCATCTGACTGTTACTTGTCAGTTTTGTATTTAGTCATGTAGCTAAAATACTACTTTTCCCTCTTGACTCGCAGACTCAGCTTAGTTCTCAGTCTGACCTTACTAAATCTTTCTATGAATTGACTCAAACAGTACATTAATTCCTACAAGATGTTGACTACAGATTTAGATTGCTACAGGCATAATGGTAGAGGCTGATGGTTTAACTAAATCATCAAAATAATTAACTACTTAATCACTTTTGATTGTATCGTGCCCTGAGTCAATTTCCCCAATTTATCGATAAATGGACCATATAATCCCGCGGGCATTTCTAACATACCAACCCAAGAGCCATCAGATCGCCACTCCTCTTTCGTAATTACTCCAAAATTCTTTAAAGCACCATAGGCCCTTGGAGCATATTCCGCAGGTATCTTGACAGCAACCTGCATCTGCTCCATCTTTATCGGGATGATTGGTCTCAACATCTCGATTACAGATTTTGACTGCTCTTCAACACTCTTGAAAGGATCTATTGAGATTCTAACCTGAGACATGGCTTGCTCAATCCTTAAGGGTGGATGTGGTGCTCCTGTTCGTGGATCGAGACAATTTCTCGATACAAAAGAAATTATCTGTTTTCTCTTATCTTCTACAAGTTGGCGTCTCTGCTCGGTGGTTAACTGGAGTTCTCCCCGCTTAATTATCGCCTCTGCAACTTTAACAGACTCAATAGTTCCAAAATTCTTTTGAAGCTTATCTGCTGAAGCTCTCGTGCCTTTATTTGCATCTGAATATATTTCTTCAATCGCAATAATCTGACTTACTGCAATGTCTTTACCCATTTTATAGTCTAGAGCAAGATCTGGCTTCACTAGTATTTCGAAGTGTTCGCCGCCGACCGTTATTCTTGCAGTTGTGAATTTGCTACTCATTTCTGTTGAGCCTTTTTTGATGGCTCAATTTTCTTAAGATACTTCTCTGTTTCCTCGTTTGATAGTCGTCTAAACTTCCTTGTTTCTGAGGGAATTATGGCCATCCTAATTTTTTGTGAAGTGGCTTTACCTTCGAAAACTTTCGACATGCATTTCAGTGCCAAAACAATCGATTCATCAAGAGTAAGATCGTCATTGTACTGCGCTTCCAGAACTTCGTTTGCTGCCTCGCCTCCAGCTCCAATCGACCATGCTTTATAAGCTAAATAAGCACCGCTCGGGTCTGTCCAGAATACTCTGCTACCTTTCCTATCAACTCCAGCAAAAATCATCGATAAACCAAATGGTCTTACTCCACCATGTTGAGTATACATCTGTTCTATTTCCCCGATCCTTCTTGTCAACATCTCGACATCAATGGGTTCATCATACATTAGCCTGTTACTTTGCGCATAGACTCGTGCTTGGTCAACAAGATTGTGTGCATCACAACTTAATCCAGCTACAGCAACACCGATATGTTCATCAATTTGGAAGATCTTCCACATAAATTCTGGATCTTGAAGTACAGAGGCTGCCCTTTCTTCTGCCGCCAAGACTACGCCATCCTTACAAGATATACCTAAGACAGTTGCACCTCTCTTCACAGTCTCTGATGCATATTCAACTTGGAAAAGTCTACCATCTGGTGAAAAGACCGTGATCGCACGGTCATATGCCCCCGGAGCAGAAAACATCGACAAACCTTACACCTAACCAAGAAACCTTTCTATCGAAATATAATCAGCTCTACTAAAACCTTTTGCAGGATGACATCTAATCTCTAATTACGTTATTCTGAAACAATACACGCTATTGGCGCTGACCATTATTCAATACTAGGATGAACAATTAGTTAGAATAGATTCTTGACTAATTCAAGAGCAGAAAACGTAAAACATGTGTTTTGACATATATAATTATCAAAGATATTTGATGTTATAGTAACTGAATTAAACTAGTAATTTGATGGAGAAAATGAGAAATGAGAGCTGGACCAACTTTTGGTGGACTCGCTATTTTAATCGTAGGTTTACTGCTGGCAAATTTTGGCTCTTTTACTTATACAGTAGAAGTACCCAAATACGAAACAAAGATAGTTTTCAATAACGATAGAATACCCTCAATTGGAGACTTTGTTGCTAGGGAAATTTATCTCGAACAAGGCTGGGTGTTTAATGTTGAAGGCAAGATCTCGATTCCAGACTCCAATGAAAGTGGCCAAATAGATTTTTTCATTATGAACAGTAGTGAACATCAGAGATGGAAAACTGGAGAGAAGGACATAGAATACGTAATACGACAAGAAAAAGTATCTAGATTCAATGAGACATTTATTCCAAAGAAAAATGAAACATATTATTTATTGTTCGATAATAGAGAAGACCCCACATACAAAAAAGCAGTAATATTTTCTGCGAAACATATTTTTGAGACTAAAGCCGAAGAGATTAGAGAAGAAGATATATTGAAACAATCGGGCTATCCATTAGCCATTATTGGCATAGTGTTCCTTATTTATGGCCTCATTAGAAAATCTGAAGTCCGCTGGGAATAAACTTCGAATTTCAATTAAAGGGCTATAATAGATTTCAATTTTATATTGCCGTATTCTTTCAGACTATTTCAATGTCAAAGATTTGATTGTGCCTGAAACACATATTGTTGAGATTGATCCTGTTTTACCAGAAATTTGGGTTAATAAGGCAATAGAAGATCTAAGCATTTCTGTTGACTGTGCGCGACATCTGACTATCGCCCTGCCCTTAGAGGGTTCATATCTGATGATTTTTAGTGATATTTGTGAGAGGCCGATAACACCAAAAAATTCTTCAATTGTTTCAGAAAGTGCAGATCTAAGATCATACTCTGAAAAATTTTGTTCACTAGGAACTCTAAGAAGTAAGTATCTCCAAGAAGTTCTTAACATGTGTAATCTGACCTAACGAAGATGTTATTGGATTATTGGATTTTTGGAAAGCTTATTCCGGTTATCCTTTATTATCTGCATTGGAATTTTAGATATAGAATCCAAGGAGTGTTCTTTTGATAGCCCTAGAGTATTAGCAAGCGCTGCAATATCTCTTGGAGCTCGCAATGATAGTACTCCTTTTGCTCCGCTTGAAACAACGATATTAACTTTATAGCGATTTGCAAGTTCTATCTCACGGCTGAAATAGTTAATTTGTACCAAGTTGGTCCTTCCTGAGGGCATTAGAATTCTCATTAATTCAAGTTCAATATTCGTATTACAACTTTTAATGATAGATTGTTTTTCCCTGATTGATCTTATGCCTTCCAACGAGATCAGATCGACACGTCTATCATGCGCAGCTACCATAGCTGTTTTTACATCTTTACAATTGACAGCTAGTATTTCGAATAAACGTCTTGATGTGTTTAGTTGTTTTAGAAGTTCCTTTCTTGAATTCGCGAATATATCAAGTCCTATTGCAACATCTAAACCGACACCACTGAATATTCTAGCAGAAAATTTGATCTCATTTGAAGGAGTATTTTGCTTGAACCGCAGACAGACAGTGGATAATCCCACCTGATGAGCAAGATTAGCCATCTTTTCTTGCATATATTTATCTTCAAGAGGAGGTTTTATGTTGATATCTGCAAATACTCTCATTCTGACATTCCTAGTCTATCGAAGATCTCTCTAACTTTTTGAGGCGTAGGATGCCACACCTCAGTCTTTATTTTGAGTCTAACAGGATCCTTACTTGTGATTGTAAGCCTTCCTCCGAATGCTTCCTGTTTGTCTACTCTGAGGTATAGATTTTCTTTATCATCTAGAAAATTCTCGAATTCCAATATCAACTTTTCTTTCTCAGTTTGATCCATTAATCGAAATAGGTTCTCAAGAATTAATTTGGTTTCATCCTTGTTTATAATATTTAAATTCAAAGTAGTGATGGGATTGCCGTGATGTCCTTTCAGGTATCGTCTCGTAAATTGCTTGGATTCACATATTTCGAAGGGTAAAATATTTCGCATGGCCTTCTCAACAGCCTCAAGGTTTTCAGTCGCATGTCCTATTGCACTCAATTCAATAGAAACAACCTTTCCTAATGGTCTCTCATTCATTTTTTTATGAATCCCCGTAATTCTCAATTCAAATATTATAAATATTCAAGCACAAGAAGAGTTTTATCTAACATGCCATCAGACCTTTTGACGAGTAAGATTTAAAAAAGGACTCTTTTTTGTGTCGTAATCTAAGACGTAAATAGCGCGCTCTAGACATCTTAATCAACACTTTCAAGAATAAATACGAATTTATAGGGATTTAATCGAAGTTAAAATTCTATTAGCCAGGAGTATTTAAGAAAAGATGGATCTTAGAGGGGGTAAATCGTGAAAACCCAAAGATATAGAATTGTACAGATTTCAGATACACACATTTCAAAATTTGGACAATTTATGGAAAAACGATTTGACCATGCAGCAAAGATTATCAATGGACTTGATCCAGCTCCAGATATTGTAGTTCATACTGGAGATCTTACTGACAATGGAGTCCTAGCAGATTACGAATTTGCTATTGAAAAGTTGAAAGCTATCAAACCTAAGATGATCATCGCACCGGGAAATCACGATGAGAGAAATTATGGCCAATCCCTCTTTCGAGAAATGATCGGTCCTTTAGAATTTGAAAGTGAAAAGGAAGAGTTGAAATTTTTCATTCTTAATAGCCCTGAGCCTGACAGGGATGAGGGACGATTAGGTAGAAGAAGACAAAGCTATTTAGAGGAAAAATTAGGAGACTTATCAGACGACACTGTAAAGATATTGATTTTCCACCATCATTTGATACCAGTTCCTTATGCTGGTCGTGAGATGAACGTGCTCGAGGATGCAGGAGACATTCTCGACATGGTGCTAAGATACAATGTTGATTTGATCTTGATGGGGCACAGACATGTTAGGAGAGTCTTACGAATCAACAACACTCTACTGGTTAATGCAACAACTGCATCTAGCATAAGAACTAGGGGAAGATTTGGCCATTCACTCAATGTAATTGACATTAGAAAAGATAAACCGATTGAAATCTCTGAAATTAAACTCGGAGATAGCTGAGATTTGACCCGGATAAATTCATGTTCAATTACCGCGTACAAAATGGCCATAGTTGTTCGACAGGATCTCAAGATGGGGAAAGGTAAAATCGCTGCACAGGTGGGTCATGCATCCGTTGAGGCATCAGAAATTGTAAGAAAAGAAAACCGGAATTTGTGGAAGGAGTGGATCCAAAAAGGACAATGCAAAATTGTTTTGAAAGTGGGCTCATTACCCGAAATAAAAAAGTTAGGATCTAAAGCGTCAAAACTTGATTTGTCAGTGGCCATCATACAAGACAAAGGATTAACTCAACTTCCAGCTGACACTGTGACTTGTATAGCTATAGGTCCTGGTCCGACTAAATTAATTGATGATGTGACAGGACACCTTCGGCTCTTGTGAGTTTTTAAGTTAAAGGTTTATTGAATCTAGTAATTCCTTTAGAAACATAATCAAATTAAAAATTTAGTATAATTGAATAAAAGTTCAATAAAGACGTGCTGCAACAAAATCAGCAAGCTCTTGAAGATCATTTTTTGCAGTACTTTCAGGAAGAGACTTAAGACTCTTCTTTGCATCAGCAACCAGATCATTTGCTAGTTGCAGAACTTTCACTTTTGTGTTCGTTGACTCTAAAATGCTCATCGCTTCTCTAATTTTGTCTTTTGTTAAACGTTTCGTTTGAAGAATTTTCATAAACCTTTTACGCTGTTTTTGACTCATGTCTGATAAAGCATAGACAATAACAGCATTATTCATCTTATGTTCGATTATATCTTTACCCTTTTGTTTTCCTGTTTTCTCACCAAAAACATCTAAGAAATCATCTATAACTTGAAATGCAAGACCAATTTTCTCTCCATAGTTTGCTATAGCATTTCTATGGATTTTTGTTGCTCTTGCAGATATTGCCCCAGCCAAACATGCTGCTTTTATGAGTTCTGTTGTTTTTTTCTTAATGATTTTAAAATATAGTTTGGGCGTCATATTCTGATAGCGGTTCTTTAGCATGTACTGATCATATCTTCCAGCTTGTTCGCATAGAATATCTAGTCGTTCGCCTTCTATGGTCACTTTTATCGCATTTACCATCAAGGCATGAATTTCCTTTGGTTGAGAAGAATCAAGGGCCATCTCTCCAATTATTTCCCTATGAAACATACCAGCAAGTAATGCTTGAGGATCTCCGTATTTTGCTCTGACAGTTGGTAGGCCTCTTCTTAGATCGCCGTGATCAATAATATCATCCATTATAAGTGAATAATTATGAATAAGTTCGATCATTGCTGCTGGTATAAGAGCATCTTTAATTCTACCTTTGCATGCTTGACAGCAAAGAATTGTTAGTGCAGCTCTAACACGTTTTCCTCCGGTTTTAACTTGATAATTAACTATAGGAACGAAATTTCTGTCAGCACCCTTTTTTAGGTATTGAACCATGATTGGATTAATTAGCCTCGCCATTCTTCGCAACGTCTTGATTGTTTTCAATTTTATAACCTCAGAAACTCGTTCAAACTTGTCTACATAAGAGACCTTTTGATGTTAATAATTGATTTTAATTGATAAGCAGAGATTTCTTTTTATTTTGGGATTAAACGTGTGCATTGAACTTCATCGCCATTTAATAATTTGGCGAGATTCTGTGGCTCACTGAGGTTCATAATGATCACTTCTCCGCCTGATGAAACAAAATCTAGTGATTCTTTGAGTTTTCCTGACATTCCTCCCGTCACATCTGTAGTCAAAGATTCCCCTGGAAAGGTCATGTCTCTCAAGTCATCTAAAGTAAGTCTCTCTATTAGTTTTGCTGCAGGATTCGTTTTTGGGTCAGAGTCGAAAATTCCATTCACATCACATCCAAAGATCACTCTACCAGCACCTAGTTTCTTTGCTAAGTGAATAGCGATCTGATCTCCTGACACTATAGTGAATCCAGTTTTTTGATCCGCTATAACATCGCCACTACATAAAGGAACCAAACCAATGTCTAACAGTATCTTGAATGGCGCCAAATCTACGTCTACTAATCTACCCGACTTAGCCACCATGCAACTAGAGGAAAGAAAAGGAACTACTGGGACGTTATGTTTGATTAAAGAGTCTACGATCTTCAATGTCAGCGAGAACATTGACCGCTTTGTTTCTGTTACACCTTTCAACTGACTCGTATTGCTGTAGCCTTGGCGTATTGAATACTCCTTGGCAATCGGATGCCCGTAACTTCCTGCTCCATGTACTAGGAGCAGATTTACTTCTAAATTTGATAGCTCTTTTGCAATTTTATCAAATAGTCGGTCCTTAAAAGAAGGGGGACCACTTTTCTCAGTTATGATGGACCCGCCTAGTTTCAGAATAATTAATTCCATTGGTTAACTCACGAGTCAACTCATTGGATTTTAAAATCTAAAGCGGTTCTATTTTTTGAATTTGTAATTTCTAGTGCTCTTTAATCCTCTCGTTCTTAAAAGCCCACGTGTCCTTTTTCCTGAGGAAGTTAATCCTCTATGAGTCCTTCCGCGATGGGGCTTGGAACTTTGTCGGCACCGCGTGATAGAGTGCTGTCTTATTTTTAGAGCATCTTTATCCATTGAGTCTCGCAATAACCGCAACTCATCTATGTTTTTTTGATGTTTCGTTCTTCTTAATGGATCTGAACGTATTCCTAATCGGATAGCAGCATGTATCGAGAGATTAGCTTCATGAAGTTCAGATTTAGAAAAACCCCTTCCTTTACGTGTTGCACCCATATGTGCTCCACGCTGTTTGACAATTGATACTGTGTTAGTCAATGTAAATCACCATCACTCTTTTTCAAGTCTTTGATATCCAATTAACTTGCGGGTCATTCATTACAGAGGAATGATGTGCATCGATTAGCAAGACTTCTGTCCAAAAGTATTTTCCGTCAGCCCAGAGGTAATAGGAGTTTAGGACTTCCATGTTAGGATACTTCTTGGCAACTCTTCCTTCGGCTATTTGTTGGGCACTTTTACGCCATTTAATTTTAGTTACGCCCATAGCTTTCTGTCTTCGACCAGATGATGGTCTCTTTTTTCTTGCACCACTTCTTCTTATTCTGGCCCTGACTACAACGAAACCTTGTTTAGCTTTGTAACCGAGCCTTTTTGCTCGTTCTATTCTAGTGGGTTTCTCCACTCGTAGGATAGCCGGTTCTCTACGCCATTTAAATGCAAATTGGCGCATAGTCTGTTTTCTTTGTTTGTCTCT
>JAGLGJ010000038.1 GCA_023144075.1 Candidatus Bathyarchaeota archaeon
ATGGGTTGTACTACAAAAGAGACAAAAGCAGCTCAACATCTTGCGAGTCGAGTAATACTCCATGCAAAAGAGTGTAATGGTTGTGGGAAGTGTGTTGATGCATGTCCGTTTAATGCTTTAAAGATCGAGAATGGAAAACATGTCAAGATATTATCTCGATGTATGTCATGTAATAGTTGTTTTTTTGCATGCACAGAAGGAGCACTACATCTACCACGAGGTGGAAAGACGAGATTCCAGGTTAATTTAGCTCATGCGGCTAAAGCAATTGTAGATCGGTTTGATCAAGACAAAATTGTATACATCAATTTTCTTCAAGATATCACAAAACTATGTGACTGTTGTACGCCTTCAGGAGCTCCATTAGTTCAGGATATTGGAATATTGGGTGGAAAAGATCCTGTTGCAGTAGACAAAGCGTCGATAGATCTGATTGATAAAGCGCCGAGATTTAAGAGAAATTTAGCCAAGATACATGGTGATCTTTTAGGCAGTATTAACGGGACTAATAGTCTTATACATTTAAAGACTGCATCCAAGCTTGGTGTGGGTACCTTACGGTATAGTTTGAAATGATTTCTTGGATATGCGATGAAAAGTAATTAAGTCTATACTATATCTTAGAATTCGTCTAGAGTTAAATTCTTAATTTTAGTTCTTTCAAAATATTTTTTAATATTTTGTTTGATTTTGTTTTGTTCGGATGTAATAATTCCTAACATTTCGAGGACTTCCAGACAGTTCTCAGGTGCATAGCCATGATAATGATTGTTAAAGTATCCATATACTTTTTCTACTTTTGTTGATGTGTCTTTTATTTTTGGGATCCATGGTTCAAGTTCCTGTTTTTCATAATGATAGTTGTACCATGGTTTTGTTCCGTGACCATGCCACCTGAGGTAGGTAAAATCTGATGTTATATGAATTTCCGGTGGAAGGAGTGGTTCATCTACCACTGTGTATGCTATTTGATATTTGCGAAGAAGTTTCCATGTTTCATCTTTCATCCAAGATAGATCTCTAAATTCTATTGCAAATCTGAAATCTGAAGGCAATATTCTAAAAAATTTCTCCAATTCATTCGGTTCATAATCGAAACTTGGAGGAAGCTGTATCAATATGCAACCCAGTTTGTTGGTAATCTGTAGAGGCTCCATGAGTTCAGTAAATTTCTGAAGCGCATCTTCTGTACCTTGAGTTATATCAAGTCTTTTTTCATGAGTTATTAATTTGGGAAGTTTTGCTGAAAATATGAATCCCTCTGGTGAATATTTACTCCATCCCATAACAGTGCCTTTTGAAGGGTATGCATAGAATGTGGAGTCAATTTCGACTGTTGGAAAAATTTTGGTGTAAGCTTTCAGCATACTTTTTTCTTGCTTTTCATAGAATGGACCTACCCATTCTTTATAGCTCCATCCACATGTTCCTAGAGATATTTTATCATGAAGAGACTCCAGAATTTTCACCCGACACTGATCGTAATAATTCAATGACTTGATTTACATTTTGAAACTCTCTGGATGGAAGCTTTTGTAAAAATTCTATTGCGCGAACCCTTTTTTCTTGAGTATAATCGAATAATTTCCATCCATGGTATTTAATTAATTGTTCTTTTGTAGCTGGGAAGATATTGCCTTCTTTCAGAATCTCCCTAAGTGAAGATAATCCGGTAGTTTTTGTAATACTTGGGAATTTTCCAGTTTGTTTATAGATTTTGAATCTTCCAGCATCTCTATACATGCGTTGACTATGAAAACTTAGAACAACTTTCTTATACTTGCCAGTTTTGGCTCGTATATCGATTTCTTTGAGCTCTTGATCAGTAGGTTGATAGATATTCTTCTCACCTTTTCCAAAAAGTCTTGAGTATAAAATATCCGATTTGTATGCTGGAAGTTCACCTTTCAATAAGTCAACAGAGTTAATTATATTGTATTCTTGCATATTTTTCAATAATTCTCTGGGATAGGTTGAAACTTTTGTTCCACGTGTCTCTAATGCAATTCTTAATTTGTTTAATTCTATAGATGATAATAGATCACGAAAATTTTCTATCACATCTTTGGTTATTTCAAGAGAAGCGGGTGTCTGTAACAAAAGTATTTCAGCTTGAAGAATTTCACATATTTTTTTCATTTCTTCAAGTCTTTTCAGATTTTCTTTTGTTCGTTGTAATTTATATTGGTGAGTTATCGATCTATGAGCTCTAACCGTAAATTGAAAATCTTCAGGGACAATATTTCTCCACTTTTCTATTTGATTTGTAGACGGAATTTCATAGAATGTTGAATTTACTTCAACAAAATTGTAAATTCTAGAGTATGCTTCCAAAGATTTGATGCCAGGAATTTGGAAGTATGCCCATCCACCTGTTCCAATAAGATACTCCATTAATAGTCCTTATTATATAGTCAACTTTAGAATTTCTAATTTATCTTTTACTCGTCATTTTTCATGAATTCTCGAAGTACTATTGTTGCAAATGCCCCTTTAGGGAGAAAGAATTCAACTAACAAATCTTGATTTTCCAAACTCACATTTAGGTCAGGAATAAGGAGTCTACCGAGTCTTCGTGTTCCTTTAATTTTTAAATAATCGAATTGTTGAAGAGTAATTCCAGCTTCGTTTAGTATCTCCTCTTCAAGTTTTCCAGCCGGTCCTGTAGCGTCCCACATCTTTGAGCCAAATATTGGTGATGTAAAACTGATCTCATGATTTTCATAACGTAATTGTTCCTTTTGTGGATCCTCAACTTGAAACAAACCACCAGTTGAATACTTCTTTGCAATATCTCCCATCAAAATAAGATAGTAATTGTCTGATTCCAGTCTATTAGCTAAGTAACGATTACATAGATAGCCTTGATAGCTGGAGATTAAAAAACGTCTTAACCATGGGTCTATACCTAAGTTTTTTCCTTGAATGATTTTAACTCCTTTTTGTATATTTTCCCCATCAAAGCCGAAACGTTGTGGTCCAAAAAAGTTTGGAACACCATTTTTTTTTAGATGTTCAGCAATCTCTTGAGCATATTCCAAGGATTTTGTAGCATTTAGATTCGTATTTGTTACCTTGATAGTAAAACGGTTGCCTAGAAGATGTCCTGGTTTAAGTTTATTTCTATGTAATTTTGCCCAATTAATAGTCACAGGTAAATGACCTTTAATCTGTTTGACTGTATCATTGATAGAATCATTATCGACATTACCGAGTAATACACTGAAGGTCTGTGTAGTACGTGCATGTTTATCCTTTAAACCAGCGTAGCCAATGTCGCTGTTTGGACAGTTAAATATGACAGCAAGTTTTTCTTGTATTTCTTTTGTTGTCAAGCCTTCTTTCGTTATATTGATGTATAGATGTGCTCCCTCGCCGTTAGGTTCGTATAGTGGTATCTCCTCAACTATGAAATGTCCAGGTGTCAACCGTAACCGTCCACCGACACCAGGTAAATCCTTAGTCATATATGGCAAGTCTAGATTGATTTCCATGTTTTAATGCGCTCACTAAACGAAATATCTCAAAAGAAATTTGGGTCTGAAACCCAAGTAATTCATAATATTAGCCAGTACGAATGCAATGGTTAGCTTCAATTTTCCTTCTTTTATGAATCTTCTTGGTGAGGTAATTATATTACGTTTTATTTGAATGAGTTTTCCATATCTCTTAGCTTTTCTACAGAGCTCGACATCTTCAAGGAATAGAATGTTATCGTATCCACCAATTTTCTGGAAAATGTCTTTTCTGAGAAATATTCCATAATCTCCAAAAAAAATTTTGGATATACTTGATCGTAAATATCCAAATGTATTCAAAAATCTTAGAAATACGTCTTCATTTGAAAATTTATGAATAAATGCTCCACCAACAATTTTTCTATCTAGAATATTCTTCTCAATGAGACCAATGGAGTCATTTGGTATAGACGAATCTACATGGAGAAACAAAAGAATGTTCCCAATCGCCTCCTCTACACCTTTATTCATTTGATTTGCACGGCCCCGTTCAGTTTTGAATAGTTTAACATTTTTAGGAAATTTGTGCAGGTTATTTTCGATCTCTTGAACAGTTCCATCTAAACTTCCTCCATCAACAAGAATAAGCTCAAAATTTCCATAGAGCAGTTTTAAGTTCTCAAGGAAAGGTTTGACATAATTCTTTTCGTTTAGTAGCGGAGTAACTATAGAGATCAATTTCTAAAACCTAATTCATGTTTCCCCTAAATTCTTCTTTGAAATAGTAAGATAATGTAAGTTTTTTCTATATTGAATAAAAGATGTATTATTTAATCAAAGCTAAGTCAATTTTTTTCGAAATCTATAATTTGGTTATCAGTCACTTAATTTTACTCAATCTTTTATAGAGTATTATTGATTGAACTCTTGGGGATTATAATGGAAGATCAGCCGATTAAATTTGAAAGAAGAGGCAGCGTTGCTCTTTTAACACTTAATCGACCTCGAGTATTGAATGCAATAAATGAACCTATGATCGATGCGTTACTTGATAGATTCGAGGAGATTGAAAATACAGATGAATTAGGTGCCGTTGTGATCGAAGGAACTGGTAAAATATTCTGTAGTGGTCACGACTTGAAAGAATTGATGGCGGCAAACCCTCTCCAAAGGAGGGCGCTGCTAACAAAATCAGTAAAAGTTTGGGAAGAAATTGTGAAAATGAGTAAACCCGTAATCGCTGCAGTGCATAGCTACGCGACAGCTGCTGGATGTGGCCTTGTTGCAGCGTGTGATTTAGTTGTAGCATCTGAAGATGCAGTATTCCAGACTCCAGGAGTCAATATTGGTATTTTCTGTATGACTCCCATGATACCTTTACAAAGAGCCATCGGACAAAAGAAGGCGATGGAAATGTTGATCACAGCCGATCCAATTAATGTTAAGGAAGCTGAAAGGTTCGGTTTGGTGAATAAGATCGTACCAAATGGCAAACATGTTGAGGGTGCTATAGAATTTGCTGAGAAGATTACTGGAAACAGTAGATTGGCCTACAACATTGGGAAACCAGCCTTCTATACGATGGGCGAGATGGACTATGTCAAAGCACTTCATTATGCTAAAGATCTATTTACACTCGCATCAACATCTGAAGATACAGAGGAAGGAATGAAAGCTGTTTTAGAGAAGAGAAATCCAGTATGGAAGAATAGATGAATATTAAACTGAAGAGTCTCAAAGAATTTTAAAAATTCTTCATACTAACCAAGATATGATATTATTAGCTTGTACACTAAAAATTGAGAAAAGTGGATCTAAAAAGTGTATTTTGTTCCTACAGCATTTTGAACATAGGATTCGGGCATCTCTTGATATATCTTGTTGATTGCTTTCCATCCGGTACAATGAGAAGGAACAATCATGCTAGGCTCGAATTTCTTTAACTCAGCTATAGTCCTATCAATTATTGGTTCGAACGCTTTTCCTGTAAGATGAAAACCACCCATTACAGCATGAATTTTCGTATCAGTTAATTCTTTCAAGTATTTCACGGTGTTTATTATTCCAGCATGTGCACAACCGGAGATTATAACAAGCCCCTTTCCTTTCACATTGAGAACTATCGACATATCATCTTTGATTTGCGGATCTTTTTCCAGTCTTCCTTCAACTTCAACATAAGAGATAGGTAATCCTTTTTCGAAATCTGTAACTCTGGGGATCTCTCCTGAGACAAGCATCAGGTTTTCAGCCATTAGATAAGGCTCAGTAATTTCTATGATTTTGGCTCCTGCATCAATAAGCTCCTGTTTATCTAGACCTGGAAGGCGTACTCGAGAGCCGTTAGGAAATATCGCCCACCGCTTAACAAAAGCAGATTGATGAAATACAACTGGTATGTCCTTTTTTGATAATTTTTTCAAGACATTCATTAGACCTGCAGTGTGGTCTACATGGCCATGAGTTATTACTATGGACTCAACCTGGTTAAGATCTATCTCCATTCGGTCTGCATTGATCAGAACACCGTCAGCAGTCACACCAGTATCTACTAATATTGAATGTTCAATGTTTCCTTTTGTAACTTTAACTAATATAGAGAATCCATGTTCCGCAAGTGGTGCCGGTCTCATCTCCTCATTCTTACCAAACGGGGATCTCTCAACTCCTTCTGATCCGGCCATGAGGATATCAGTAAAATTATCCATGAGATTTCTGACTTCTAGTCTATCAACTTCTATTAAGTCCACTTTATTCATATGAACCGGCCCCTCTGAGCGTATCTTACCCGAATATAATAACTCTTAAAGGATGTTACTGTAATTTCTTGAAATGATGTGTTGAGATATAATTGATTCATATTCCTAAATGGACTTTAATATTCATCATTGTATGCGTCATAGCTTTTGTCTTACAGAACATCACTGATTCCTGGATCTATCTTGCTTTCTTCCCAGCTTTTGCATTCGAAGCGCCTTGGATGTTTATTACATCAATATTTCTTCATGCAAATTTCGAACATTTATTCTTTAATATGATCGCGTTATTCTTCTTCGGTTCAAGTCTTGAGAACAGGATCGGAAAACGCCTATTTTTCATGCTTTTTTTCACATCAGGAATTGTTGGCAACATTGGATATTTTTTTACCAGTACTAATCCATATACTCCAGCCATCGGGGCCTCTGGTGCAGTCTATGGTATAATGGGTGCTTTAGCAACTCTGGCGCCATTCATGATGGTTTACATATATGGATTCTTGCCTTTACCGATGATAGCTGCTGCGATTCTTTGGGCAGTAATGGATCTTGCAGGTCTTTTTACTCCATCTGGGATCGCTCATGGAGCTCATTTGGGTGGAATGTTCTTCGGTGTAGCCTTTGCTCTATATTATCGAAGTTTTTTGGCGCGTAGACGTACTTGGCAAATTCGATACGAATACTGAAGAATTTATTAAAAAAGGTCATACAAAATTTTGAAATGAATAATTGGAAATTTGTTTAGGGTTTGATGAAGAGATGCTTGAGATTGGCATCGATGGAATACTTCTTCGGTTGCTTCAAGGGGATATAACTGAACAAGATGTTGATGTTATCGTCAATGCTGCAAATTCAAGTCTGATGGGTGGTGGAGGAGTGGATGGAGCGATTCATCGAAAAGGTGGTCAAAAAATTCTCGAGGAATGTAAACAGATAAGATCCAGAGAATGGCCTGAAGGTCTATCGACAGGGAAAGTTGTCATAACTTCTGGAGGCAATCTCAAGGCAAGATATGTGATCCATACTGTTGGGCCAATATGGCATGGAGATAAGTCTGGTGAAAAGGAGCTTCTCAAAGATGCTTACCTAAATTCTTTGAAGTTGGCAGTGCAAAAAGAGCTGAAGAGTATATCTTTTCCATCTATAAGTACAGGAGCTTACGGATATCCTATTTATGAAGCGGCAAGGACAGCATTAAGCACTGTTAAGGAATACTTAGAGCAAGAGAATGGCTTAGAGGAAGTGAACTTTGTACTCTTTACAGAGGGGGATCTGAATACGTACCAAGATGCTGCAAAAGAAATCTTCGGATCTAAATAAATCATACATAAATCTTGGTAGACTCAAAATAATGCATGTGAAAATTTCGTTTTAATAAAAATTTTTGTTCTTGGTAACACTAAGTAATATTAAACACAGGTGTCGATAAAGCCTTAAGAGTTTGTAATATCTGATGCCATTACAGAATATTTCATCCAGAAGACAAATGTCTACATCCAAGATTCTAAGGATTCAATCAACCTAAGGAAAACATGAATGGTGTTCATCTATGGGATTGCCTGAAAAGATCAAAGCAATAGAAGAAGAGATGAGTAAAACTCAGATTCACAAACAGACAGAGCATCATATCGGCCTGTTAAAAGCTAAACTTGCAAAACTCAAGGGACAAGTAGAGCAATCTGGAAGCTCAAAACAAGGTGGCATCGGTTTCGAACCAAAGAAAAGCGGTGATTGTTCAGTTGTTCTAATCGGTCTACCAAGCGTCGGAAAATCGACAATACTCAACATAGTCACCAATGCTAAATCGAAAACTGGGTCCTACTTCTTCACAACATTGACAGTGGTTCCAGGTGTACTGGAATACAAAGGTGCGAAGATACAATTACTTGACCTTCCAGGCATAATATCAGGTGCAGCCTCAGGATCCGGTAGAGGAAAAAGAGTATTATCTGTTGCTCGAAATGCTGATTTAATAATGCTGATTCTTGATGTATTTCAGCCAGCTCAACTCAAAGTCCTAAAGAAAGAACTTCATAAGATGGGAGTCAGACTCAACACCCACCCACCTGATATTACAATAGAAAAGTCATCTCGGGGAGGCTTGGGTATAACATCGACCTGTAAACTTACAAAACTAAGTAAAGCCACAGTCCGAGATATATTGAATGTCTACGGTATTCAACATGGAAATGTAATCATTAGAGAAGACATCAACGATGATGAACTCATCGATGTTGTTACTGGAAACCGCCGTTATATTCCGGCAATAGTCGTCCTGAACAAGATAGATCTAGTTAATCCTGAATATCTTATCCAAGTTAAGAAACAGATCGGAGAAGAGTTCACACCAATATCAGCAGATCAGAAAATCAACATAGAAGATTTGAAAGAAGTTATCTACAATAAGTTGAATTTCATCAGAGTATACCTAAAGCCACGTTCTAAAGAAGCTGATCTTGAAGAACCACTCATAGTAACCGCCGGATCCTCAATATCTGATATATGTACAAAAATTCACAGAAGATTTTCTGAACAAGCAAAATATGCACTAGTCTCCGGAACAAGTGTGAAATTCAACTCACAACGAGTTGGAAAAGATCACGTAGTCCAAGATCAAGACATTGTAACAATCGTCACATGAAGTTTGCATATCACCGATGACCGATGAGCATTATAATGTTCACTTTGTTCAGTCTGACGTTCAAATGTTCAAAGTGTTCAATCTTTTGTTCAAATTGTTCAAAATGACAAGGTTCTAAATCTATATCTAAACTAATCTACGTTATAGTAGAATATCCGATATCCATGGGTTGCACTATT
>JAGLGJ010000039.1 GCA_023144075.1 Candidatus Bathyarchaeota archaeon
CGACTACAATATTGAAAAGATGATGGATCCTAAAATGTTCTATCTGGAAGGGAACGGTACAGAATTCATCGTTCTGTCTCTTCATGCATCCTCAGAAAAAAAACTGGTATTTGAAGCATTACTGCGCTACTGGTATCTTAACGGATGGGTTTATCAAAAAGAATCCTTACGTAGACCATTCTCCATAAACGTGACAGACTCTTTTCAACTCGCATTATTGATGCCTACTTCGAATATTACAATTAAAATTGACAATGAAGAGATAGAAACTGATCCCCTAGGAACAGTAAAAACCAGTGTGAAACCAGGAAAGTACTTGATAGAAGTTCCCCAAAAAATCAATTCAACCAATAACACAAGATTAAGTTTCATTGGGTGGAGTGATGGGTCAAAAAGCAATCCAAGATTAACTTATGTTCAACACGATAAAAATCTAACCGCTGAATATGAAAAAGAGTACTATCTTAATGTGAATTCAAGTCTCGGAGAGACGCTGGGCAATGGGTGGTATTCTTCAGGATCCGTTGCAACTTTCTCAGTTCCAGACTCAATCTATGTACCGGGTATTCTCCAAATCATACCTGACAAATATTTATTCATGAAATGGACTGGAGACTCAGATGCCACGGCTTCTATCTCTAAAATAGTAATGGCCTCTCCAAGAACTGTTGAAGCAAATTGGATGCTTGACGAGACGCCGAGAATTCTCATCCTAGTATCGGTAATCATTATTCTTTTCGACTTAGCAATCCTCGGATATATAGCAAAAAGGAGAAGAAGAAATGCCTAGAATCAATCCAGAAATCATACTCATAATTATATTGTCCATTACCTTAGCACCTGCATTCACATATGCCGATGAAACTCCGCATAAAACAGCCTCTATTGAACAAATAGCCGGTTACAATTGGTACCATTGGCCTAATCCAGAAACTGATGCTTGCATTATATGGCTTGGAGGAGGAAAGACGACTCCAACCTATGTGACTGTAAATCCCTACAATCTAGAATCTCTCAATACAATGCGATTCATAGAAGACCTAGCGGAACACTATGGAATGCTAGCCCTAAGTAAAGGAGAGATACAATATGCAGTCGATAGTAGACTTGTCTCAGAAACCTGTAGATGGATTAAAGAATATGGCTACAAATACGTCTTTGTTGTAGGATACTCAACTGGAGGAATGGCATTAGCCTATGAGCTCACATTTCCAGGAGACTATGAATCAGGCCCAGATGCAGGAGTAATAATGAGTTCAATGCTAGACTGGCAGGAAATGGTCGAGCGCCATAAAACTGCTAGAGGTATAGACCTCTACACCAGCGCACAAAATTCTGGAAGAGTCCAGCGAAGTGTTCTCCTCATGTATGGTGAAAAAGCTTGGTTCTGGGGTCAAGGTGAGAAATTTTACAAAAACCTTCCTGAAGAGGGTTGGATGAATGATCATTACTTCCAAAAAGAATGGAGGCTCATACCCGGCGTAGAACATGAGGTCTTTACACTTGAAGCCGATGGTTCATACGATTCAAAACCAGTCGCAATTATAGTCAATTTCTTTGAAAGAGTAAGAGCTTCGAGCCTCAACACTGAAAATCTTATTCAAAAGATATTGTCAGTCTCCAACTATGGATCTTCAAACAATCAGCAAACCATTCAGGTTCTATATCCTAGCAAGATCCGTTCCTATAGAATATTCCAAATCAATTTGACAACACCATCCATTGAAGTAAACCCTACCTGGATCGCGATATTCGATCTTGATAGCAATAGTTTTCAAAAAATGATACAAACTAACCTCATGATTAAAAACCAACATTCGATAAATGGAGTTTCCGTAACAAATCAGTCAATTAGAAATCTCATAATAGCTCTAATTGGTTACAAAGAAGATCTCCAACTTCTAGGAATCTCAAAAACTATGGAGATAAACGTCGAACATAAACCACTATTGAAGATCATGACAGAAATACAAGGACTCAATATTAAAATCGATGAAACGGCTTTCCAAACAGACGAAGCAGAAAAAATTCAGGTACACTTGGAGGCAGGTAATCATACCATAGAGGTCCCTAAGATAGTCTCAATCTCGGATGTAGAGCGATTGAATCTAGTATCCATAGACAATAAGATAAACAATAATTCAATGGAAGTCTATCTTGAAAAAGACAGAGAAATAACAGTAAGATATCAAACACAATATCAGCTATCGTTACTCTCAGAATATGGACCCATTAGCGGTGGGGGATGGCATGATGAAAATAGTACCGCCAAAATTACACTCGATGTCAATCTAGGTGAACCTGTTCAAGGAGGTTTAGGAATTTTAGAATTTGATGGTTGGAGTGATAACCTTGAAAGTAAGAATTTGAATCATGAGGTCTATATGAACGAACCAAAAAAGATCGAAACGAGATGGACTTTTAAAACAACTGATTCTCCAATCTTGATATTTGCATTTGCGTCTGCACTCATATCAATCATAACATTCCTCGTTTACATTATGACTCTGAGAAGAGACGGAATATCTTAAGATAATTTTAATTAGTGTTAACTCACGAGATTCCGAAGCTTTAAACGGGTCCTATGATCAAGAAGTCTGGGCGAAAGACTTGGCCTCAACAATGAAATCCACGTCATCTCCACTGGCCTTCATAAAACCATACATTGATTCTGGATTTGATGTAATAATCTGGAAAAATCCTAGAACTCAAGAAAATCCTTCATTAACAAAGTTTGCTCGCAGAATTGAACAGAAAGGATTCAAAACCCAGATTGTTTCGATACCTGACCCTCCACCAGGATATCCCTCTCCACCTTTCTATCCCGAGTTAACTTTGACTATTCTTAAGGAAGCTGTAGCTTATGAGATTCTTAATATGAGTTCACAGTTTCTTCAACAAACCTATCAGGTACAGGAAAAAGTGACTGCGAAAGCAGATATTGTTCTCGATCAAAGGATTGTATCTGTAGAATCAAATGGTAAACCATCAGAAGTTGGAAGTACACTGAAAAACATTCTAAAGATCAATAAGCTCACTTCATCTAACATTGTTTTTGTCGCTGCCAACCAAGAACAGGTTAAGCCTACAAAAGCCAATTTTTGTTCTAAATGTGGAGCCTCTCTACCTCTTCAATCAGATTTCTGTCATAATTGTGGAGAGAAACAATAAACATACAACAATGTAAAGGGAAGACTTCATATTTGCCTTTAGTATCAGTCTAAGAAATAATTTGATCAAGTGTTTCCTATGTATTTTCTGAATAGTCTGGCATTATTTGCGGGAGGCCTAATAGCACTCTTAGTAGCCATAGTAAAATTCAGACCGAACCTCGGCATTTTCCTTATTGGCTGGCTAAGCTGGGCATGTGCTCTTGCTACAAAACTGGTCTTGCTGACAGTTCTCTGGGATAGTTTTCCTTTCTTGGCGAATCCTGATTCAATGCTTTACTTCCTAACGATTACAATAGTCGAATTGATAGAAGTAATAGCTGTCTACCTCTTTCTTCAAAGACATGAACGACTCAAAAACCTGAATCTATATGGATATCTAACATTCGCATTGGGATTCGGTGTAGGAGAAGCTTTTACTCTAGCCATCGCTGGGTTGCTGCCAATAGATATTACCCCCTCAATATCTAGCCTTCTAGTAATGCTCGAAAGGCTATCACTTGTAGTAATTCAATTTGGTTGGGTCGCCTTAATTGCATACTATGTCGCAACTAAATACGAGCTCAATTTATCTCTAGCAGTTCTATTCAAAATTGTTTCAACATTACTTGCTCTAATAGTCCCAACGATCTTTTTCCTTTATGGAATCTCGTTCGACATCTCAGTAATGCTCTTTGTGGGAATCCTTTCTGCTTATGCGCTCTTAGTTCTCTTCATTGTTTGGTTGTTGAGAGGTCAAATTCCAGATGGAGGCTCCAGTAAAATAACGTTTGATCTAAACTATACCTTCGCCAGCATAATTGCATTCGCAGGTTTAACATTGTTCATTGATATGTCATTGCCATCTCTCTATTTCAATCAAACACTAGAGATGGTAACAAGAATTCTATTCTTCATAATAGCAACAATTATTCTCCTTGAAATATTCGGATGGGCGGCGAAAAAAATTGTTCTCTCAGAAATCGCTATTGGAAGCTTCCTTGGAATATTACTTATGCATATGTACTGGTTGAGTTACGCAGGGGAAGCTGCAATCTCAAGTGTGTCAATACAAGCAATTCTTCTTTCTCCCTCATTGACTTTCTTGACAGTTCTAATTGGTATGGCCTTATGGAAAATAGCGAAAAAATAGTTGATCATAAAACGTGAAAAAAAGAAATGGAAACGATAGTGCACTTAGCCTTAAATATCCAAGCTCTAATAGACAATTTCCAATATTTTCCATCTGAATCTTTGAGACCCCCACAGATCGTCATGTAAGTGCCGCCAGGAGTATGTCGGGCATCGTCTCCAAAAAGTATGAAATGTATTCTAGCACCTGTTTCATCTATTAGCGCGCGCTTACTTTTGTTATACCAATTCTTTCATTAATGTTCAGCATTTAATTCTAAATGGAGCTAGTAGATGGCAAGCTACGTTTTTATGAAAATCCTAGAATCGGCACCCCAACGGTACGATATGGGAATCAATTTGATATCTTTCGGACAAGGCAGGAGAATGCAGCAAGAGATCGTTGAAGAATATGTTCATAAAAGTAATCAAGTCCTAGAAATTGGCTGTGGCACTGGAACCTTGGCAATATCCTGTGCTAAGAAAGGAGCATCGGTAGTTGCATTCGATAAATCAAGTCAAATGTTAGCAATAGCAGAACGAAAAGTTCGGGAACACAATTTGATTGAAAAGATTCAACTTGAAGAAATGGGTGCCATTGAAATGGAAAAAGCATTCAATGACAATACATTCGATAGAATTGTCAGTACATTAGTTTTTAGTGAGTTATACGCTGATGAACAAAAATATGTGTTAAGTCAAGCCTATCGAATACTAAGGCCTAATGGATTAATCATAATTGCGGATGAAGTAAAACCTCGATCATCATGGAAACGTATAGTACACTCATCAATACGAATTCCCTTAGCGCTAATAACCTATCTTTTTACTCAGACTTCAACCAAAGCATTAGAAGACATCAAAGGTCCAATGACGAATGCAGGGTTCAAAATTATTCGTGAACGGAGAAGCTTCATCGATTCATTCGCATTATTTGTTGGCCAAAAGGAGTAATCAGATTGAAGTTCAAAGAGATTTTAAGAACATTTTTCGGAACCTTTTTTCGTCTAATGCCACTTTCTGTAGAACCCGGAGTAAGAATTTTTGGAAATCCACATAAAAATAGTCCAGTCTTCGTCACAGCAAATTTTGATCTCACAGTAAAGAGGTTAACTCAATATCTCAAGAATCAGGATTGCTATCTGCTTGTAGCGCCAACGAATGGTATCAATGTTTGGTGTGCTGCAAGAGGGTCAAATTTTACAGCTCATTCCGTAATCTCGGTAGTCAAGACTTCTAGTATCAATGAGAAAGTTGCACATCGAACTCTAATATTGCCTCAACTTTCTGCTCCTGGAATTGATGTTAAGCTTGTAAAGAGAGAAACAGGATGGGACTGCAAGTTCGGTCCCGTATATGCACAGGACATACCAGAATATGTGGCAGATGGACTCGAGAAAACGGACAAAATGCGTAGAGTAAGATGGCCCTTTACTGATCGAATTGACGTCGGTATTGGTATATCCACGACTTTTCTAATCTTTATTTTAATAATCATAGGATTCTTCCTGAAAGACTGGCTCGCTGAGGTTATTGTGTTAGGCTGGGGCCTCGTATTCCTAATGTATGGTCTGCATCCATTCATTCCTGGAAAATCAGGTTGGCGGAAAATACTGTTTTTGGAAATTCTAATAGTAATAGGAGTTATCTACTTCACCTTTCCAGCTATTGACCAAACCAAGTATATCCAGAATCTTTTCCTCATAGCCATGGGTCTAATCCTAATAATTGGAATTGATTTTGATGGAGCAACTCCATTACAAAAAAGCCAATTTGACCTAATATTAGACAAGATAGGAATTCAGAAACTTGGAAACATAAAGTTCGGCAGTAGATCAAAGATAGTAAATAGCGAGATAGTTCTTGACCAATCTAAATGCACTAAATGTGGCATGTGTTATGACATTTGTCCGAAAGGAGTATTTGAAATGGTGGAGGAACACAAAAAGATGTTAAATAAATATCCAGAAAAATGCGTAACTTGTGAAGCATGTGTTTCTCAATGTTTCACAGGAGCCCTAACATTAAGAGTCTAATGCTAAGGACTGAAGCGTGCGCTATGGGACTATTCTGTAGTATACTCGCCTGTTATTCTTTCCTTTATTTTCAGCTTTCATAAATTCTATTTGACCTACTTCATTCAGATTTTTTACATGTGTTCCGCCATCAGCTTGCCTGTCGAATCCTTCTATCTCTACAATTCGCAATTTTGATATTTGAGGTGGAAGTGCTTCGGCCATTTTAACTACTCCAGGAATTTTTAGAGCTTCTTCTCGTGGTAATTCATAGGTCTTCACAGGCATGTTTTTTTTGAAAAGATCGTTCGCTTCATCGATACAACTCATGAAGATATCTCTATCAAAATTTTCTATGTTAAAATCAAATCTTGTCTTCTCAGTTGTGAGATCGTTTCCCGTCACGAGGGCTTTCGTTTTGTTACACAATATTGTAATTAAAGTATGGGCAGCTGAGTGACTTCTCATCAACTTGTATCGTCTTTCCCAATCAATTTTACAACGAACTTTATCTCCAACATTTAGACCAGGTCTATCGATTTCGTGGGAAGTCTCTCCTGAGAACTTTCCTACATACACGACATTGAAAATATCGCTCTCTTTTGTAATAATACCAGTATCATAGGATTGCCCTCCCCCTTTTGGATAAAATATGGTTTCATCTAATATGATGTATTTCGAATCATTTACGGCAGATACAGTTGCCTCACATTCCTTAAGATATGCGTCATCTAAATAGAGAGGGTTTGTCATAGATCCCAACTTCTAGATTTTAGTTAGAAGAGTTACTCTGTTTAATACCTATTTTAAATAAACTTGAAAAAGCGAGCGCTAAACATTCTTGCTTTGAAGTTCATTGTATCTTACCAATGCATACAGAGCTGTGACAGCTTTTTCAGGTGTTGGAAAAACAGGAATCCCAGCTTCATGCATCTTTTCTTTTTCAATGTCTTCGACCTTACCACCGCCAACATAGCAAACTACAATAGGTTTGTTAGTTTTCTTCGCAACACTTTTCACAGCTTCAGCTGCACGGGGAAGAGGATCTGCAAAGATAGGTAGAAACGCATCAATATTTGCATCCTCAAGATTTTCCTCCATCACCAGCTGAAATGATTCTACTGTGGTAGTCGTCACATCGAATGGATTGTCAAATACACAATAGCTAGGCAATACTTGACGAAGACGTTTTTCAACATCATCTGAAATGGAAGGTAGTTCTAAATTAAGCCTATCAATCGTATCGGCAGCCATAATGCCTGCTCCTCCAGATGATGTTATGATGAGTACTCTTCGACCCTTCGGTAAAGGTAAAAATGATAATGCTTTTGAATAGATATAGAGTTCTTCGAGACTACTTGTACTAAGAATGCCGGATTGCTTTATTGCTGCCTCAAAGATCTCACTTTTTCCGGAGAGGGATCTTGTATGTGATTTTGCTGCCTTGATGCCTTTCTCGGTTCGGCCTCCTTTTAATGCTATTATAGGTTTCTTTTTTGATACATCGGATGCCACTTTCATGAATTCTCTTCCATTTTGAATACCCTCAAGGTACATAGCAATGGTTTTTGTGTTGGGGTCTTCTTCAAAATATCTTAAGATGTCAATTTCATTAACATCAACTTGATTTCCTAACGATATGCATTTGCTAATTCCGATGCTTTCCTTTTCTGCCCAACATTGGAAAGCGGTACCAACGAGACCACTCTGAGATACTATCGATATTGGCCCTTTCTTCTTGACGCCGACCCACATCGACATGCCAATATAGGGATTGTCCACACCAATACAATTGGGACCGACTAAACGGATTCCTGTTTCATTAATGATTTTGATTACTAATTTCTCTAATTCTTCTCCTTCTTTTCCAGATTCACGAAAACCACCTGAAATCACAATGACAGATCCAATCCCTTTCTTTCCACATTCCTTTAACACATTTGGAACAATTGTTCCTGGCACAACAATGACAGCGAGATCAATATCTTCACCTACATCCTCGAGCGAGGTGTATGTCTTTACACCTAGAATCTCATCGACTTTTGGATTGATGGGAAATAACTTACCTTTGAAACCACTCTCGAGTAAATTTTCAAGAATTAAATACCCAACTTTCTCTGGATTTCTTGATGCTCCAACTACTGCAATTGAATTTGGCTCAAAAATCGATCTTATTGCATCGTCACTCAAAGATGGGTCTCCTTGGATTGAAATCCTATCATATATTATATCATGATATATATTGAAATCGTTAAGTCATTGAATAAGTCTAAGATAATGTAGAAACTATTGAAAATATTTCATTGAAATTTGTAAGTCTTTTTATTTTAAACAAAAAGGTTTTTAACATAATCGTTTTCGGCTTATGTCAACTAGTTTGAAAGGTTTTTTCAATGGGTATTGATCTTGACAAGGAATTTTTAGAGAAACATTTTCGAGTAACAATTTTTGGGTCGGCAAGAATCGAAAAGGGTGACCCGATATATGCTTCAATATTCGAATTG
>JAGLGJ010000004.1 GCA_023144075.1 Candidatus Bathyarchaeota archaeon
GTAATCCTCTTCTCTGGATATCTGATCCCCTCGACTTCGAATTTGGAAATAGTTTTTGAAAATACTCTCTTAAGATGGTTTTGGCTAATACTGTCTTTCAAGGATCTTGTTCTCGGTCAAAATTTATTTCCACAAGAGAATACATATGCCTTTTCATATTCAGCTATGTGATATTAGGATTCACTTATCGATTCAATATATGCTAAATAATTATTCAGATCTAAATAGGACTTTCTTGGAGTGTTCTTTTAATATCTTTATTATTTGGTAGACGATATGGCCTGATTTGTAAATGATCCAGATTGAAGATGTCAATATGCCGATGACGAACGCTGATGTACCGAGCATCATAAGCTGTTGGTTAAGAATGCTCTCCCCAATTATTGATAAAATAAATCCGAAAGAGAGAAGCATAACTGTGAAAGTAGAGACCAAACGAAGATGTGATCTTTTTCTATATAGCAAGGGTATAAAAATCGGTGTAAAGTAAACTGTTCCTATTAAAAAGCTGGCGACAATCCCAGACATAAAGACAGCGATTTCTGAGCTATCTTCAAAGAATGTATAAACGATCGAAGACATGTGTAAAATTCCTAGTAATGGATAGAGGCTGAATTTCATCACGGTTTTGAAGAGTTGACTATTGATAATAATATCTGCTACTGATGGGCTAAAGGAGTAGTACCAGAGGTTAAAAGCAATCATGAAGCTCTCTCCAGCAAATGTTTTTTTAACAATATCGTCTCTAAAACCTCGAAGAAATTGGACTTCTGGTGAGAGTTCCGAACCATAGGTTGCTGTCGCCACAACACATGCGCCCATACTAAGTCTAGCATTAACTGTTCTCACTTCACCGTTACCAGTAGCCGTGATTGTGAGGATATAAGATCCTACTGGTGTGCTACGATACGTGTCTATCTCAAGTATAGAAATTTTAGATGTTGTCAATGTTCGAGGTTTAAAAGAGCTATTTGAGTTTACTGGAAGTCCCTTTATCCCCAGAGTTACTGGAGTATTTAATTCATCAATGGATTGTATCTCCACAGTGAACGATGTCGATTGTCCAGGACCTATTCTTTGATGTTCAGGATGAATGGATAATGTGAAGTCCATTGTCAAGGCGCCAAAATAAGCTGTGTATGTACCTCCTGCGGATATTGTTCTTGAAGTTGAGTTCGAAGATTGATCTTTCCATCTCGTGAATAAGTGTCCTTCATTATCTGTCAAAGACATAATGAGTTCGTGACTGCTAGATATTCCAGTAAAAGTATACGGTGTGGTATATGTTTGACCATCCCATGTGAATGTTGTTTCAGTATCTCTATTCTTTGGGAGATATGATGCAGTTATTGTAACCTCATAAATACCTTCACTCTGATATTCTGCCATAACTGTATGAGAAGTATCCATTTCGATTTGAATGGTATCTCCTGAGACTTGACTTCCATCAATAATCCACTGTTTGAATGTGAATCCAGATACAGATGGTGCTTCAAGATTGATCTTCGATCCTGAATCGTGCCAACCAGAACCATTTATTTTAACTAAATTAGCAGGGACCGTTGAAAGATTCAGAGTATATTGTTTCTTGTAAAAACCCATAAACATAAGGGGTTCTTCAATTATTATCGGAGAAGTAGGAGAGGTTTCCGTTAATATATAACGAGTCGAACCATCAGAAATATTAGATTGGTAGCTGTACGTATGATTTGAGCCACTGGCCCACCAAAGTCCTATAGGTATTGCATAGAGAGTTCCGTCTATTGTAACCGATGTTGATTTTTCTGAACCTTCCTGCTGGAAAGTACTGTAAAACTGTTGAAAATATGTGAAATCGAGCACAACTTCCGAAATTACTGTGTAAACATTGTTGTCACAATAAAATCTATTTGTTGATGATGAATTAACATAACTTTCCACCTCAATCTTATGTGTGGTACCTGCTTCAAACATCAAAGATTTTGTTTCTCCACCTTGAACGATTTCTTGAACCTCACCATCAACTAATAGATTCGTTGAGAAGGTTGATGGAAGACCGTTGATATTTACGCTAACTGAATAGGGCGTTATTGCAGGTGCAGTTGAATTTGCCCAAACAACGCGAGTATATGGATTTGGTTTACCAAAAAAACTACTTAAAGTGCCGGTTGTGACAGTAAGTTCAAATGGTGGAACTTGACTTTCAGCTTCAACTCTAAAAGCGCCTTTAGAATTCATATCGACTGTTCCACCAGACACGGATACACTGCTGGATATCGGTCTACCGGATTCATCCAAGGTAACTCCATAGAAACTGTTATCTGCCTGTTCTATCAGGATGGATTCGCCTTGACTAAAAGCATAATTTCTAGCCTCATATTCAATGCCATTGAAATTTGTTGTAGCAATTATCTGATATCCTCCTAAAGGCAATGGTGTAGAATCCAGCTCTAAATATCCTGTACCGTCAGAACCAGTCACAAATGCTCCAGTTCTTATAGTATTTTCTTCAGAATCTATAATTCTAATATTGACTTCTTCGCTAAGTGGTATCTCTCTTGCATCAGAAAGACGTAGAAATGTTAGTGCTCTTATCTGAGTTGGATTTTCGGGTCTATACGGGTAAACTCCAATTTGGAATCCTGATTCAACAAAACCTGATGTAACAGGTTGATTTCCAATCCACACATCTGCGAGTTGGCCTTCTACAAGTCTACCAGCAGCTGATTGTCTAATCATCAGCTTAAATCTATCATCACTGAAGATAGGATTTGAAGAAGCTTGTGAATAGATCTGATTATTTAATTGTGAAAGAAAATCATAAGGATTAGAGGGATTACTTGATAGCTCCGTTGTAAGTATGAAAAACATTGCCGATGAAATTCTATAGTGCAAGTCTGGAACGAGCTTATAAGTAAAATCTGGTCCACCACCTAGAACATCTTTTCCCATGAAACTCCAGACATCATAATATTTCAAATTCACAACAGGATCTCTCAATACAATATCTCTTCTACCTTGTAGGTTCATTGCCACTATCTGTGTGGCCGCCTCAGTCATCCCTTCTTCAGCCCACGAACCTTCTCCTGGAGTCAAATATAATGCATCATGGAAAGCATGGATAAGTTCGTGAGTGAATACTGCGTCCCATGAAGGTGATGTCCCAATACTTAGAGGAAGTTGACTCATGATTATCGTGTCAGTAGCACCATAATAGAAATTCCAAGGATATGAATCAGGATCATAGCTTAAAGTTACTGTAATAATATTTGAGGGATCTCCATAGATCGATTTGATTTCAGGATAAACAAGATCAAATAGTTCTTGAGCATAACCTCTCCTATCAACAGGAAAACTTGAATCATAAACTAACGTTATATCTCCCTCTCCAATTGCTCCAAGAACTGGATGTGTTTGCTGAAAGGTTTCAGTAGTAAGAATATTGGAGTCAGGAATAACTGCACATAATGGGGTCGAGATGAAGAGTTCGTTAGAATTCTCATTTGAATATCCGCTGATTGGAACAAAGATGAAATATCGAGTCTGATATGCAGATAAAGTTAAAGATACTATTATGAGAAAAACAATTAACGGTTTAAAATTGTTTCTCAACTTCATCGTTCCTATTTTTCCTAAAATCTGCAATCTCAATCAAAGATGATATGCGAATATTCAAGATACTTTCATTATGTGGCAATTTAAAACGCTTAAATGTTGATGCTAAATGTGGTAATTTGGTTTAATCTCCAACATAAAGTTTTATTTAGAGTACCTATTATCATGGACTGGTTTGAGGTAATGATTTGAATGGCATCTCTAACTGGCACACCCATTGTTGTGTTGAAACAAGGTACTACAAGAAGTAAGGGTCGGGAAACTCAAAGATCGAATATCACAGCTGCAAAAGTCATAGGCGAGATAGTGAAGAGTACGCTTGGCCCACGTGGAATGGATAAGATGCTCGTAGATACTCTCGGAGATGTAACGATTACAAGTGACGGCGCAACAGTCTTAGATGAAATTGATGTTCAAAATCCTGCCGCTAAAATGATTGTAGAGGTAGCTAAGACCCAAGATGATGAGATTGGTGATGGAACCACCACAGCGGTAATATTGGCCAGTGAGTTACTTGGAAAGGCTGAAGAACTTCTAGATAATGATGTTCATCCCACAATAATTGTTTCAGGATACAATAAAGCTTCTCAAAAATCTATAGAATTACTAAACCAATTATCAAAATCCGTGAATCTTAAAGACAAATCGACAATGAAGAAAATCGCGATTACCGCAATGTCCAGTAAAGGCATTGGTAAAGCCAAAGAATACTTCGCTGAAATGGCAGTAGATGCAATCACACTGGTGATGGAGAAGAGAGGAGAATCATACTTGGCTGATCTGGATGATATTCAGATCATGAAAAAGGAAGGAAAGAATCTTTCTGACTCAGAGCTAGTAAAGGGCATGGTGCTCGATAAAGAAGTAGTTCATCCAGGAATGCCTAAGATAGTGAAGAACGCGAAGATTATCTTATTGGATACTGCTTTAGAGATTGAAAAGACCGAATTTAGTGCAGAAATCAGAATCACAGATCCATCACAGATGAAAGCATTCAAGGACCAAGAAAACCAAATGATGATAGGAATGGTTGAGAAACTTAAAGCAACAGGAGCAAACGTCATCTTCTGTCAGAAAGGAATAGACGACATGGTGCAACATTATCTGGCAAGAAATGAAATGATGGCTGTTCGAAGGGTAAAGAAGTCCGATATGGAGAAACTGTCGAGAGCAACAGGTGGCAGCATAGTTACGAATCTAGATGACTTAACTTCAAAGGATCTCGGCCTCGCTAAAATCGTCAAAGAGAAGAAGATTGGTGAGGATAAACTAATCTTCACAGAAGGATGTAAAAACCCCAAATCTGTCACAATTCTGATCAGATCAGTTTTACAGAAACTCCTTGATGAGGGTGAAAGAGCGATAGAGGACGCTCTGTCAGCTGTGGCAGCAGTTGCAGCTAAGAACAAAATAGTACCAGGTGGAGGAGCCATAGAGATGGAGATTGCAAAGAGGCTTCGAACATATGGGGCGAAAGTAGGTGGAAGAGAACAGCTAGCTATTGAGGCTTTTGCATCGACTTTTGAATCCATCCCAAGGACATTAGGGGAGAATGCAGGTCTAAATCCAATCGATATTATGGTAACTTTGAGGGCTGCTCATGCTAAGAAAACGGGTTTGGAGATGGGTGTTGATGTCCATAGTGGTAAGGTCAAACCAATGTCCCGATTAAGTGTAATTGACCCTACAAGGGTGAAGGAGCAAGCAATAAAGTCAGCCACAGAATCAGCCTCAATGATTCTCAGAGTTGATGATGCTGTTACTGTGGCGAAACCCTCGACGCCTCCTACAGGACCTCAAGGTGGAGTACCACCCCACTAGCTAATTTCAGACATTACATAAAATTCTGTGATCGCGGCCAAATTTTATTCTACTAGCAAGTCACCATAGGGTAATAAAACTACTGAAATCGGATTTACTACTTTCTTCGCTTTGATCTTATTTTTTGCTCTCATTTTGATTTTCTCTAATAGATCTACACAATCAAATTGAAGTCTAACGTTTGCATCATCGGCCTTCTTAAGAATAAGATTAGAAATTTCTAAGACTGGTGTTTCAGGCTTTATCGTGATTCTGATAGCCATGCCTAAGTCTTCCAGTATCTCAATAGTCGCTTTTGCTCTCTTGATATTTCTACGTGCTCTACTTTCGAGTATGCTTACATTCTCTCTTGTTGTTTTAAGTTGCCTTGCAACTCTCTCTTGTGTTATTCCTCGCGATCTCAATTTCAATACCTGTATCTGCCGATCAGTGAGGAGGTTTGTGTTTTTGCGCATGATTTTACACGAAAAAGTTGTTAGACATGTCTAATAATTCTTTCCAGAAATCACAAGATAATGATGATATTTCATTTCACCGAGATTGCTATTCGAGCTTAGAAAATTATTGAATATTATCTTTATTGTATGCAAATGATTCTTTCCAATAAATTGGTTATTGTATATGATTAAAGATTAGTCTCCTTTATGATATAAGAATTCTCAAATGAATGAAGTCAATCCAAGTCCCGCCCATGCGGAAATGGTTACTAAAATCCAGATCTTCCAATTCCAAGCAATTACTTTCGCACCATCAAGCTGGCCAAAAGGAAGTAGATTAAAAACTGCCAACCAGAAATTTATTGCAGCTCCAAAACTACCAATATTCCAAGGAAGAACACCCAAAACTGATATGAAGAGAATGGTAGCAGCTAGTAAAAGATTCATCATGATGCCTGATATCGATATAATGCCATATTCTCGACGAGTTATGCCACGGCTACCAGGAATTATGTAAACAGCACCTGGAGCCGCAAAAATCAGACGACCACCGGACATGAAAGCTAGAATTAAAGCCAGACCAAGGCCTGTCGGCCATAATTTGAAGCTGGCTTGGCAACCGTATTTTCTAGCGAAATATCTATGTGCAGTCTCATGAAGAATGAATCCTAAACCAACAGTGAATAATGAAATAATCATTCTCTCAATGAATGCTTGTAGAGACATCAAAGCCCCTACCGAGAAGCAGATACTCAATACTAACCAAGCTATGAGAATTTGTTGTGTTTCGCTCCTATCTATAAGAGTGTATGTTTTGATTTTTGATCTTTGTACAAATCTAGATTTTGTTGTAGTTCTGTTAGAGGAGGGAGGCTTTCTGGCCATACTAATTCCAGCGCATCTATGTGTCTCTGGTAATCTATGTTGAGAACAATATGTCCTGCCACAATAACTACATATGAATGGCAGATTGACCGATATTTCGCATTCCTGACATATTGCCATAGTCAAGTCTTGATTAAGATATTACTAAAGGGTTGTCTAAAATAGATGCAATATTAGTATGTTTCAGACATGAACACATTAATCAAGAATGGTTTTTTAAATGATTGTATTATTCGAACGAGTCTCGCCAAGCCGCTAATTGCGGCAAGTGAATGTCGCCTACAACACTAACACCAAAACCTCATCGAGGGGCAAACGCCCCACTTGATTTGGCTCTCTCAGAGGCAGGCATATATTGGCGCCCGTCTGGAAATAGTTAACTCAAATTTCCATGATTGTTTTATGAATATCTGTCTTTGATAATAATTTATATGAATACTAAAGGTTAGGTTTTTGTAAAGTCGGCTAGACTTTTAAGGCGGTCATCTCGATTTCTATCGAGTGTGTGGGTCTTATGGATCTAGAGCAACGAGTATCTCTCGTAATCAGGAATACGGAAGAGACGGTTACTAGTGACGAACTAAGAAATTTGCTTGCAACTTCATCGAGGCCTAAGGCTTACTGGGGTTTTGAATGTTCAGGAATGATGCATCTGGGTATGGGTCTTTTATGTGGTAGAAAGATCAAAGATATGGTAGAGGCAGGTTTCGATTTTACAATTTTTCTAGCTGATTGGCATTCCGTGATAAACAATAAGCTAGGAGGGGACCTTCAGAAAATAAAAATTTGCGGAGAGTATTTTAAAGAATGTTTCACAAGCATCGGTTTGAAACCTGATAAAGTCACGTACATATGGGCATCAGAACTTGCTGAGAAAGTTGATTACTGGGAGAAAATTGTAAGAATATCAAAAAATACGACTATAAACAGAATTTTAAGAACACTACCAATAATGGGAAGAGCAATTGGTGAGTCAGAGATAGAAGCTGCAGCAATGCTTTATCCCTGTATGCAGGCAGCGGATATATTCCAGATGGATCTCGATGTAGCTTGCTCTGGCATAGACCAGAGAAAGGCTCATATGCTGGCAAGAGAATCCGCGACCAAAATGGGATGGAAGAAACCCATATGCATACATACTCCTCTGTTGACAGGACTGAAAGGACCGACAGAAACTCCTAGAATGGATTTTGATGAAGATATTGAAATAAGCAGTCGTATTGGCTCTAAGATGTCAAAAAGCATCCCCGGTAGCTCGATAATTATGCATGATTCGCCTGAAGAAATTAAAAAGAATATAAACGATGCTTTCTGTCCACCAAAGGAAACCAGGTTGAATCCAATTATTGAGATAGTCAAATACATAATATTTCCAGAAAAAGGTTCGTTGAAAATCTCACGTTCTCAGAAATATGGTGGAGATGTTGTTTTTGATGATTTTGATGTTTTTAAGTCAGATTATGCAAAGGCCTCAATTCATCCCTTAGACCTAAAGAATTCTGTGGCTGATGAATTAGCGCAAATTCTTGAGGTAGTCAGGGACCATTTCAAAAAAAATCCAAAATATCTAAACGAGATGAGAAAGATCGAAGTTACGAGATAACGAGTCTTGAATGCAAGCTTACGACGTAAATTCGAAAATATAGAGAAAACACTGAAGCACATAGTTAGTAGTTCACGAGATGGTATCCCGATAATTGTTGAGGGAAGGAGAGACAAAGAAGCTCTTAGAAGGTTAAAGATTCCAGGTATAGTAATCTGTCTAAAATCCTCTGGAAATGGCTTCTACGATTTCACTGCAAATCTTGCTGATAAACGGGAAGTAATAGTCTTAACAGATTTTGATAAAGAAGGTACAAGATTGGCCGCGAAATTGATCGATGAATTAACTCATATGAAAGTAAAGGTCAATGTTGCGATTTGGAAGAAACTTAAGGCTCTCTGTCGACCTGAGGTCCGAGCGATCGAAGAACTTGCTGGCCTAGTTGAGAATCTTAGAGAAGAATCCAGAAAAGGCTGAATAAGTCGAACCGAAGGAAACAAGTTTTTAAGTTGGAACTGAGGAAACATTTTCCATCACACTCACATATTCGGAGTGAATTTACATTGGAGGTTACACACTTATGCAAGAGACTGGGAAGTTTACACCAACCACCAAATACATAATAAAAGCAAAATTTGATGTTGAGGGTGTTGTTGAAAAACCTGATGTTATCGGGGCGATCTTCGGACAGACCGAGGGCCTTTTTGGTCCAGATTTGGATCTAAGAGAACTTCAAAAGAGTGGAAGATTAGGTCGTATAGGCATTAAGCTCGAGTCCAAGAACGATCGTACGTCAGGCGAGATCACGATACCTTCTAGCCTTGACAAGACCTCGACAGCTATCATAGCGGCAGCTGTAGAGAGCGTTGACCGAATAGGGCCTTGTAACGCGAAGATACTCCTTGAACCTATGCACGACGAACGTGACCAGAAACGGGAGATGATAAAATTAAAGGCCAAGCAAATATTGCAGGGTTGGATGGTTGAGGCAACTCCAAGTACAGATGAGGTTATTCAGGAGATCTCAGACTCGGTTAGGCCAGCTGAAATATCTAAGTTTGGGTCAGAAGAGTTGCCTGCAGGTCCTGAGGTTGCCATAACAGGGTCCATTATTGTAGTTGAGGGTAGAGCAGACGTAATTAATCTTCTGAAATGTGGAATAAAGAATGCCATAGGAATTAATGGAACAAAGATTCCAAAAACCATCATTGAACTCTGCAAGAACAAAGAAATTACAGCATTTCTCGATGGAGATAGAGGAGGAGATTTAATTTTGAAAGAATTGATACAGGTAGCTGAACTAGACTATGTAGCCAGAGCTCCTCCTAGAAAAGAGGTTGAGGATCTAACTCCAAAAGAGATTATGAGATGTCTCAGAGAAAAAGTTCAAGCTGGTAATCAACAAACAACAGTTCGACCGACGGCCCCTCCGCAACCGCAATTCATAGTGCATGCAGTGAATACATTGAGAGAAACACTTGAGGCCATTATCTTCGATGGAAAAGGAGCTGAAATAAAAAGGATTCCTGTCAGTGAGCTTGCAGAAAAGCTTAAGGGATCTAAAGGAGCTCACGCAGTAGTATTTGATGGTATAATTACACAAAGACTCCTAGATATAGCTGAAGAAAAGAAAATATCTATCGTTGTAGGAGATCGTGTATCGAATATAGCTAAGAAGCCTGTTGACTTGAAAATATTGACTTTCAGCGATATTAGGTAGAGCACTACAAATTTTGAAATTGTGGCATGAAAATTTCAATGCGCCCTATAATTGATAGATTGAATTGTAATTTTCAAATTTTAAAGTAATAGGCTAAAGCATCTTCACCATTTAGGTAGTAATTCTTAATTTCCTTAATCAGTTTGAAACCTACTCTTTCATACAGTGTTTTTGCAGGAATATTGTTTTTTTCTACTTCAAGAATTATTTCATTAATCTTTTTGGATTTGAGTTTAATGATCAGCATCTGTAAAAGAATGAATCCTATTCGTTTTCTTCTCCAGTTGTTCTCAACAGCAATTGATAAAATGTGAGCTCTCGAGCAATCGGTTTTCGCCACGATATATCCTATAGCCTCATAATTCCTTTCTGCAATCAGAAATGTCGCGGAATAGAGTTTCCCAAGATCTGCAAGATAGCGGTTAGAGAATGGTTCTGGAAAACTTGAATTCTCAATCTCACATATCTTTTCTAGATACCGCAGTTCAAATTCAATGATTCTAACGGGTGTTTGAGTCTTTTCCTTTCCTTTAGACTGAAGCATTATTAGAAGTGCATCCTAATTGATTTATTAAGATCATCGATTAAACAATCCTTAAATAGAAATCCTAAGATTCTCTGCGTACTACTGCATACAAAGGTGTAAAGCTCTGTCTGATAAAAAAAGTGAGCGATGGGGAATTGCGAATGTGTACTCTTCATTTAACAATACGATAGTTCATATAACAGATCTAAGTGGTGCAGAAACAGTTGCATTGAGTTCAGGAGGGAGACATGTCAAAGCTGCTCGTTTGCAAGGATCACCTTATGCTGCCATGCGGGCCGCTGCAGTTACTGCTCAAACAGCCAAGGATCGAGGTATATCAGCAATTCATATCAGGGTCAGAGCTCCAGGAGGACACGGTGCAAGGACACCTGGACCAGGAGCGCAGGCCGCGATAAGAAGCCTAGCACGTTCAGGCTTCAGAATCGGTAGGATAGAAGATGTAACTCCTGTTCCACATGACGGCACACGTCGTCCAGGCGGTAGGCGAGGAAGAAGAGTCTAATTTTATTCAGAAAAGACAATGACGGCACGCGCTGCTAAACTATTGAGATATACTCTTCTGGAAGTTGCACTAGACCTCCAGATTGTGCATCGTAAATAAATATTCCAAATTGATTTGCGACAGAATCCATAACCATTGCTATTACATCATTCGAGAACTGAAGTAGGCGAGAATGAGTCTCAATATCTATTGATGACATAAACACTCCGCTACCCAGATGTGAATGATACCAACCTATTATTCGTCCGTTGATTCGGCCATTTAGTATGTCGTCAGCAACTTCGGCTAGAATTTCTGAAGAGAAAATAGACAAAGATCTAGTAGCACTTGATGTTCCGCTTATAGCATCATTTACAACTAGGTGATTATCAGATAATTCTCCGATCAATAGACCTATCTGTTCATGAGGTACATCAATTTCAGATCTGATCCTTTCTAAAATTTCATTTGCAATAACAACTGGTATCAATAATCAGGCATCCATGAGATTTAATTATGCAGACAATATCCTTTGCGACTAACTCAACTTTGACCGTAAAAAATTTTCGGTTTCTCCTTTAGAATATGAAAAATCTTCTCGACAATCTCAACTCTCATGCTTTTTTCTGCCGATTTTATGAACACGTCCAGATTTTTAGGTTCATGCATCTGATTTTTATATTCTTGGGCTTGTATAGCCATTTCTAACTTATCAGAGCTTTTGACAAGTTTCGCTTCTCTAGATCTCTGAGACTGTGCCTCTTTCCAAATCGCTAAATATTCATTTGAGAGCGTTTTAGGTAACAATGAAAGTAGTTGTCTTAGCGCCTTTTCTTCCTGACGTTTTACAGATGCTAATCCAAGGGTTTTTTTCTGTGTTGGTGTAAGATCTCCCATCACAGACTCGGGTAAATCATCAATAAGAGCCATTTTTATGATCTTTTCAGTATCTAATTTTTCAAGATCACCTAATATCATCGAAATAACTGCAGTTCTATACATGTGTTCAGCTACAGATTCAGGTGCGCTTATCGCTGCTTTCTCCCTCCACCCTGTCCTAGGAAGATTCTTTAGTTTTCCAACTGCTGCTATGAATTCTAATATTTTCTGTTCAATAGAATCAGACTTCAGTTAAAATCCCCTCAGGAATATTCCTACTTAAAAATTGAATTAATTTACAACTTTTTTTTTCAAAATATTTGTGTTGTAGTGGAAATCTAGCTTTTCCCATATCGTAATATGGCTGCTATTCCACCAAATGAGTCTTTTAACATTACTCCTTCATCTGTGTCTGCTGAGATTACTTGAGTTTCAGTTCCTGTTCTATCAGCTTCATCTACTAGTTCGTCTATTAGATCTTTTGTGGTATCAATGATTAGATTTTGGTTTAAACACTTTGGACATTGATTTTGTGATATCTGTTTTTCAAGTCCAATTAGATCTCGAGGATCTACTAGTCGGTCCTCCATATATTCGCAGTTTGTGCATTTGATTTTAAGATGTGTCATGTTAAGTTTTTCACTTAAAAGTAGAATGTCTACAAGACCTTCTTTGAGATAGCCACGGACTTCATTTTCGCCATATGATGCTTTTCCAGTTTCGTGGCCCAGTTCGTAAAGAAATTTTTGAACGAGTTTTTTTTCTTCCGAATATCGGACTCCTCGAAGTATCTCTCCACTCTTTGATATTATCTCTTTAACTCCATTTGATCCAACATATGATGTATCAATCGATGCAATAATTTTGTCTTTGATCATATAGTTGAGGTAGTCTCCCTCCTCGAAACTATGTTTTGTCGGGCCAGGTCCGCCAATAATGATGCCCTTAAAGTCTTTCAATTGACCGAAAATATTGTTTGAGTACTTTCCAACTCTCTTAAAATATTCGTTGACTGCGGCATCTCTTATTCTTTCGAATCTTCGTGCTGATTGCCCACCGGCTCGATGTTTGCCTGGAACTCCTGAAGTCATTTCTTTCATGATTTCCATTCTTCTTCCCCTAAGTGTCGCCAATGTGGCGTCATTTGAATCAATCAAGATAATGCCGAAGGTTTCTTTCTCTCTTAGGATATCCATGAGGGGCTCGAGATGGAATCTGTTGTCGCAGCGATAGAAGTACACGTTGATGGGTTTAGGCGGCACTAATACAAAGATCTCCATGCGCTCTGAGCCTGGGCCGTTCCGTGGAATGGCGCCACAGAACATGACTAGTCCAGTTGGTGGTGGTTTTTTAAAGAGTTTAAGTCTTTGAATAACTCTTTCGATAGCATCTTGGACATTTTTTTTTGTAGTTCGAGATTTGATGTTGGTTGCTGTTCCATGTTCTTCCCTAAGATTCGCTGTGACTTCATGGATTTGCCTATTTGGAGGAACGTATATTGAAATTAGTTCAGTTCCTCGTCCTTCTTTGGAAGCAAGGCTTTCAAGCGTCCTTTTAAGTTTATGACGTGACACAGACTCAGATTTTTCCACGAATTAATTCTCCTAATAGGCCTAAACAGAAATGCGTTTTATATAAGTCGTTTCAAGATTTTCGGATTTTTTAGAATTCTAAATAACTAATTCTCGACCTTTAAAATTCAAAATAATAATATTATCAATTTGATGATTGTGTTACATACAATCTGTTTCAGGTGTAAAATAACGTCATATACTGTTTCCGAGAAAGGACCCTCTGAAAAAGGCGTAGCGACTATAGAACTTTCATTAATATTTCTGCTGACTTCGTTATTCTTCACTGGTTTTACAATGCTTACGCCAATACTTCCGCTTTACATTACAGCTTTAGGGGCCTCAAAACTTGAACTCGGATTCATAATGGCAACACTTCCTGCTACAAGTATTTTTGCCAGATTTCCATTCAGTGTGTTATCAATTAAAATTGGAAGATGGCCGGTCGTCATCTCTGCACTTCTACTTCAATTGGCATCTTGCATTTTATTCATGTCAATATCCACAAAAATTCTGCTCTACCCTACTATTGTCATCTACGCCTTGGCATTATCGTCATTTGGTCCAAGTGCTATCGCAATAGCATTAGAGTCATCGCCAATTGGACGTAAAGGAATGATTATGGGCAGATTCTATGGTGCAATAGGTGTCGGTATGATAGTTGGTCCTCTGCTAACAAGCCTATTAACGTACTATTTAGAAGTCCAGCAAATCTTCTTATTTGCATTGGCTTTGCCAATTACTGGCTTGACTATCTTTACTTTATTTGGTAGTAAATCGTTTTTAAAGAAATCAAATGAAAAGAAACTTGCTGAAGAAAAAGAAACTAGATCCTTACTGCATTCTATACGAAGAATAGTCTGCCAACGAAACATAATGCTTCTCTCTGCCTCAAGCATCACTTTCTTCATTGCGCTTGGAACCTTCGAGACGATCTTTCCCGTATACGCAAAAGGAGAGTTAGGTCTTATGAGTTACCAAATTAGTCTTCTCTTTGTTGCAAGAGGAATACCTAACGCTATATCAAGGATTCCAATTGGTAATTTGTCCGATAAAATAGGACGTCGCATACCACTAGTTTTCGCTTATGGGTTGTCCTGGTTTGCTCTATTTCTGATCTCTGTTACAAATAACGTATTGTTACTTGTACCAATTATCGGTCTGTACGGTTTGGCATGGGGTGCTAGGACAGCTCCTTCCGCAGCTCTTTATAGTGATAATACATTGCCTGAAGACACCGCTTTGGTATCAACTATTCTATGGTTAACCGCAGATATCGCATTGGCATTTGGCTCCAGTTTGGCCGGAACCCTAAGTCTTTTCATTCCCACTCAATCTATCTTCAGAGTAGTATCTATGATAGTGCTGGCTGGATTATTCGGAATTCTATTGATAAATGAATCAAAATCACAAAGAAAGGGATAACAACTAATTTAGATAAAATCAGTTTTTAACAGTTATGTATGAATCTTAAATAATTGGAGAATCGAATCTTTCAATTATGCAGGTAAATCGAAATGAAGTTGGTCATTAAAATCGGAGGTCACTTATTTCCATCCGAATTGAATCCTGGTAGAATTAATGAATTCACATCTATTCTGAAAGACCTTCAAAGAAAAAGTCATAACATTACTGTCGTAGCTGGCGGTGGTGCAAATGCTAGATTATACATCCAAACAGCAAGAAAATTGGGAAGTGATGAATCCTATTGTGATGATATTGGAATTCACTTCGCCAGACTGAATGCCAAATTGCTGATATCCAGCCTGGGAGATGATTCCTATCCAACAGTAGCTGAAAATACTGCAGAACTAAGAGCTCACCATATCTCTGACAAGATAACTGTGATGGGAGGATTACAACCTGGACAATCAACAAATGCAGTTGCCGCAATAGCCGCAGAGATAGTTGGAGCAGATCTTTTAGTAAATGGAACAGATGTAGATGGCGTCTATACAGATGATCCAAAGCTATATCCCGATGCAAAGAAACTTGATGAAGTTTCTATAGACCAGTTATTAGAAATTATTGTAAAAGGTAAAAGTTCTGCGGGCGGATACAAACTATTAGACCCCGTTGCTGTCAAAATAATTGAGCGGTCAAAAATCCCTACGATAATTTTAGATCTTAAGGATCCGAGAAATTTGATCCGTGCAGTTGAAGGAAATAATATTGGAACACGAATAAGATTTTGACACAGCAGAGGGGACTACATTTGGTTAAGCTTGTGGATATGTTTCAATCAAGGGCAACAGTAAAGCTTCTAGAATACATGTTAGAAAATAGGGGTAAGATATTCAATCAATCCCTTCTTGCAAATATTTTAGAGCTATCACCTTCAACAATAGCAAGAGTAATAGATCCACTAATTAAAGAACAGATAATTCTCTTTGACAGGTTTGAACAAGGAATGAAATTGATAAGTCTTAATGAAATGTCCGAGAAAACGAAAATTCTGATCGAGTTCTACGATAGAATAAAAAATCTTTGAACAAGATAATTAATACTGAAATTTAGGGTTAGGCTTCTCTTTCTGCTACTCGTTCGAATTCTTCCGATAAAGAATCGCAAATAAGCGAACAGACACGCCATTGTCTCATGGTATAGCTTATACGTAATTGCTCCATTGCTTCAGCGATCTTGTCTTCTTGTTCAGGATTCATAGCGAATCACTATACGTGATTCTTCATACCATGTCATCTATGTATAAAAGTCAATTCATTAGTGATCTGTGACAAATAACCAGTCGATATAGATAGGAATGGTTACAATATGAGAATAATTGCAGAAGATCTTAAACATGGGACTGTTCAAGTAAGTATTGAGAACCTCGATGATTTATGGACACTTTATAATGTAATCAAAAAGGATGACTTAGTCTATTCAAGAACAACACGTGAAGTAAAAACTGATGAACAGAGCAGACCATCAAGTAGACGTGTAACAGCCACGTTAGGCTTAAAGGTTGAAAAAATTTATTTTGATAAAGATCTTGTTAGGCTGAGAATCCATGGTGTCGTAACCGATGCTTCTGATAAGTTTGGGATATTAGGATCACATCACACATTCAGTCTTTTTGAAGATGGTGTAGTGAAAATAATTAAGGAAAGATGGGCTAAACATGAACTCGAAAGTATGAAAAAAGCATCTAAGAATGAAGTGCCTGTAATAATATTAGCAATCGATAGTGATGAATGTGCCATAGGTATTTCACGAATGTCAGGCATTGATATTAAATTGGAAATCAAATCGCACCTGCCAGGAAAACGTGAGGCTGAGAAACGTGATCAGGCCATGATTAAATATTTCTCAGTAATCTCTGAACCCTTAGCACGAGTTCATGATACTTATGACGCTAAGATACTGATTGTAGGCCCTGGATTTACAAAAGAGTACTTCATGAATTTTTTGAAAAATAACCATTCAGAATTAGCCCGAGAAGTAGTAACTGTGAAAAGTGTCAGCAACGGCGGAGCCGCAGGAGTTTACGAAGCGATAAGGGTGGGTCTTGTAGGAAATGTTATGAAAGGAGCAAGGACCATGAATGAGTTAAAACTCGTTGAAGAAGTTTTAGCCAGACTCGGAGCCTCAAGGGGAGATGTCTCATATGGAATAGATGAAGTCTCCTCAGATGCCTCTTCGGGTGCTGTGGAAACAGCGTTAGTATGCGATGAAACACTTAGAGGTGCTGAAAATCAAGAACGTCTGTCTTTAGAAAAAACTCTCAGGATAATCGAGGAGAATCATGGAAAAGTCGTTATAATAAGCATGGGACATGAAGGTGGAAGGAAGCTTGATTCCTTAGGTGGTATGGCTGCTTTACTAAGGTATGAGAGGCATAAACAATATTGAAGCGCGCGTAAGCCGTTTGAAGTCAATACTTGCCCTCCACAACTTTAATAGACGACTCTTCAAGCAATGTAAAGAACCACTGTTCGAGGTATTACTGTTCCGAAAAAAAGTAAGTTCAATCTCTTGATGATGAAGAATGGCAAATGATCTTATCTCCACATTACTTTTCATTGTAGCTTTTTGGGTTATGCTGTACATATTGGCTAGAGTGTTCACTTGGGAGAAGAGAGGCATCATAGTAGAACCGTTCTACTTGATGTTGAAAACATCTTTCTTGAATGAGAGGTTAAACTTCTTTTCAAAGAACAGAGAGAGGATTTGGAGAGTCGTCTGGAATATTGGTATCATAGTTGCATTTGCCCAGATGGGCTTCATTATCTATTTTCTATCAAATAATATCATTGAATTGGTGAATAAAACACCACAAGCAGCAGGAATGGTTCCTATACTTCCTGGAATAACTATCAGTTTTGAGACTTTACCATATTTCATAATAGCTTTAGCTATTGTTCTTATAACACATGAGTTTGCTCATGCAATTGCTGGTTTAGTGGATAATATACCTTTGAAATCTGCGGGGTTATTTTTTGTATTCATAGTAGGAGGAGGTTTTGTAGAGCTCGATGAAGAGAAGCTTGAGCGATCATCTCTCCGAACCAAATTGAGAGTATTCTCAGCAGGTTCATCTACAAATATTGCGGTATGGGGTATTGTCACTCTGCTATTTCTTAACTTCGGTGCAATAATGAGTCCATGTTATGACGGCCCCTCAGGAATTATTGTTTCAGGAGTCATCGAAGATGGAGGGGCTTCACAAGCTGATATGAAAAAGTGGGATGTTATCTACTCCATAAATAACCAGCCGATTAAAGATGTTAATGATCTAGCTGATTTCATGAGTAAGGTCAAACCAGGAACTATCCTGATTTTAAGCACGGATAGGGGAGATGTGAGTGTTGAGACTAAACCTCATCCGCAAGATCCCACACGCGCTCTAGTAGGTATATACCCTTTTCCTTACTATGAATCTAGACTGGGTATTGCTCCCAAAGAGTTGCCGTATCATCTGTATTGGACTGGATACTGGACGTCCACTTTGTTGCTTTGGATAGCTATCTTCAATATGTTGCCCCTCTTTCCACTTGATGGAGATAAAATGATATATTCACTAGTCAGTTCAAAGTCAAAAAAAGCAGCTAGAATTGTCAGAGTATCTGTCGGAGGAGTATTCCTTGCTATTGTAGTGATGAATATGGTTCTGTCGTACATGAATTTCGGTTTTATGACGATTTGAGACGGTTTCAATGCAATGTACCTTCTGTAAGTCCCATGCATTCTATCGGCGGGAGCATGAAGGAGTTAGCCTCTGTAAGAGATGTTTCACGAAGAGTATAGAAAACAAAGTCAGGAAGACTATCTCTGAATATGAGATGTTTGACTATAAAGATATAATAGCAGTAGCTATTTCTGGAGGAAAAGATAGTCTTACACTACTTTCCATTTTGAACCGACTCAAGATGAGATTTCCATTATCCAAGCTAATAGCTATAACTATTGACGAGGGAATCTACGGTTATAGAGAGGAAGCCATATCACTTGCTAAATCGCTAACCGAATCCCTTGGAATTGAACATAAACTATTCTCTTTCAAAGATCTTTTTCAAGTAACTCTTGATGAATTTTTAAAAAAACAGAATGAGTTGGCACCATGCTCATACTGTGGCGTTTTACGTCGCCGGGCCCTGGAGATTGCTGGAAGATCTGTTGGAGCTAACAAGATTGTGACTGGGCACAATCTCGATGATGAAGTTCAAACAATGCTTCTGAACATTCTGCATGGTGGTGTAGATCGATTAATGAGATCATCTCCAGTTTTGGCTGATCCAGATGGTAGATTTATTCAAAGAGTAAAACCACTATGTTATTTATATGAACGTGAGATCGCTCTGTATGCATATGTGACAGGTCTTAAGTTCCAACATATTCCTTGTCCACATGGAAGTAGAGCATTGAGAGGTGAAATACGAGACATTCTGAATAGCTTGGAGGATAAACATCCAAGCCTCAAATATACCGCTTTTTCTTCAAAAATGAAACTCAGCCATATCATTGCTAATCATAAGGTGCAGCTAAACTCCTGCAGGATCTGTGGGGAATGGACAAGTGGAGATATGTGTGAAGTATGTAGAGTCTTACTTGAAAACAGAGAGATTAGATGTCTTATTCGGGAAGCTTAATCTGTAGCTTAGTCGATTTCATATTTGGCGGTGACGGAGGATTGGGGAGCCAGCCGTTCTCTGCACCCGAAATCGGCTATACGCGGGAATCCGTTAACTTGACGGTGAGGTGTTGCTGATCAGTAGCAGGGCCTGGTAGCTGACAATGAGACTCTGCCCTGCTGGGCTGACGGAAGGGGAGGCGCTTCTGAAGGGAAGTTGACTATCTCTTTACCATCGAACCCGGTGAGGCTCGGAAGAGAGCAACTGTAAGGTGGACGGTTTGGCGCTGGCAGGAACACAGGGTTTAGGATGCTGCTGGGACTCCACTATTGTGAACAGCGTCGATCCGCTGAGGATGCGTCACCGCCTTCCCATAACATGCATTTTTAATTAAGTTCTAAACCCTTATTATTTAGATTAAAAGTCTTGATAGAAACCTAGTTGGATTTGGTGTTAGAGCAACTTGAGCAAAGATGTCAAGAAAGGCGTTGAATTCAAAGTC
>JAGLGJ010000040.1 GCA_023144075.1 Candidatus Bathyarchaeota archaeon
TATTAAAGACTCAACATATCGGGTTATTTTGATTATTTCAACATACAAAAAGTGGATAAGTCAAGAATTGATAGGATTAAATATTCTATCTAGAAATAAGACGGCTGAGAATTGACTCTATATAAGCGGGTCAGTCTGCGGGGGTACCCGAGTCAGGTCTAAGGGGCAGGACATCGCGAAGAATGTCGTGATGTGTCAAGCTTAGGTGGTCTCAACTAGCCTGAGACACCCTGTGGCGCAGGCCTTCGTGGGTTCGAATCCCACTCCCCGCACCAAAAATCATACCGAATTTCACCTTTCAAGAAATAACTCTATTCCCGTTATTAATGAGGAAAGACTTACACAAGGATAAAGGTAATAACACACGTTTTGATAAAATCAATTCCTAGTAACCATCCAAGTACAACTATTTTAATAAGATCGACTATGACCATTATTCCTCCAATTAATGATCGAATTGCTGAAGCGCATGCGCTTATTCAAAACGGCATCTATGAAAGGTCTGAACATTGAAAGTTGCGGTCGTCATACCAGCATATAACGAAGAGAGAACCATTCGTAGAATTGTTGAAAAGACCATTAAATATTCAACAGAGGTACTGGTCGTAGATGACGGAAGTACAGACAACACATATTCAGAAGCCGTCAAGGCCGGAGCAACATTACTGAAATCTGAAAAAAATATAGGAAAATTTGCCGTTCTCAAATTAGGGTTCGAGACGATTTTATCTAAACAAAACGCAGATTGCATTATACAATTAGATGGGGATGGACAACACGATCCTGATGATATCCCAAAATTTGTGAAAGAAATTGAAACAGGTGCAGATGTAGTTGTTGGTCAAAGAGATTTCAGTCTCAGAAAAATGCCATTTCTCAGAATAATATCCAATATAATATCAACATTAGTAATCACGATCCTTTTCACGATATGGCTAAAGGATACTCAATGCGGGTATAGAGCATACAAAAAGGAAATTTTAAAGAAACTTTTACCTTTCATAAAAAATTGTGGCTTCGAAGGTGAAGCTGAGATACTAGCACAAGCCGATATACACGACCTCAAAATCAAAGGAGTCAAGATTCACACAATTTATGATAATGAAAATTCCAAGGTTGTCCCGCTAAGAGATATCAAAGCTTTCGCAGCTGCATTAGCGAAGACAAGAATTACATATTTTAAGGATCAGTTAACTTTACTCAAAAGAAAATTTGTCCACCCATGATGTCCTACGGGATCAGAAAATTATTTTATTCAATTTCTTAAGAGCGCGCTTTGTTAGAATATTTATCATGAAAAGAAAATAAGATTTAGTTTTCATTAGCTACTTTAAATAGAAAAAAGCTAAACGCGCGAAAAAAATTATGAAATTACAAATAGCTTCAAACAAATATGATACATAGATGTTATTTTCGAGAATAGATAGTTTTCACTTCAGACAAATAATCAGAGTTCTATAAAAGATATGTATTATTTTAAATGAATATAATTGATGACCATTGATCTTAGATGTCGGTTCAGGTCCTCATCCAATGGGCGATATTAATGTAGATTTAGATCTGAATAAGAAAACTGAGTTCTTCGTGAGAGCAGATGCACAATATCTCCCCTTTAACGACGACATTTTCGATTTTGTCAGAGCAAGTCATCTAATCGAACATGTTCCTAATCCTTTGAAAATGATAGATGAACTATATCGTGTATCAAGAAATGAAGTCCAGATAATTTGCCCACATAGATTTGGATCGCATGCAAAAAGGGATGATCACGCTTGGTCTTTCAATGTTCAATGGTTTGAAAAGGCGATGGGACTTCTAAGAATAGCAAGTTTCAGAATAAGATCTTCATTTTACAGCTTGAGACCTTATGAGATACAGGTACAGATAAAGAAGTCTTAGTAAGTTCAAATCAATTTTTCTAATTTTGATAACTCAATGATAAAATCAGCGTGCGAAAAATAAATGAAGATATTATCTGCATTATTTACTACAATATTCATTTTTTTGATAATTACACCTAATCCCCCACAAATGAATTCCGTCTTTGAAAACACGAGACTAAGAATGATGAGCGCAGTAATTAATGGAGTTCCATACGTATACGGATATGACAATGTTTGGGCTAGAGATACACTCTTTGCATCTTATGGATTCATATCAGATGGAGAATATGAGCCTGTAAAGAACCTACTATACTATTTGTGGAAGGCTAGATATACAAGTACAAACGAAGATTCAATTTGCGTAATTGCAAACACAACATATCCACGACAAGGAGGAGATTCCAGTATAGATTCAAGTCCACTTTGGATTATAATCGCTGATGAATATCTTAAAGCGACAGGTGATCAAGAATTTAAGGAGTTCATAAAAGAAGAGCAATGTTATCAAAAAATTGAGAGATGGATGGATGGAAGAATAGAAGATGGGTTAGTGAGCCAACATGGAATTGACAGATATTATTGTGATTGGTCCGATTCAGCGAGAAAAGGATTAAGACCAAAAAATGTTATGTACTCAAATATCCTGTTCTGGAAAGCCTATAATGCAATAAATATGACCAAAGCTAACGCGTTAAAGTCAAATATTGATGATAAATTCTGGACTGGTAAGTACTATAGAGACTTTCTTGGTGGAGATTATCTATCGGCTGATGGTAACTTATTGGCTATTATGTGGGAGTTTACAAGCATTAACCAATCAGAAATCATTTTAGAAAACATGTATGACCTGATTTTTCCCTTCCCTACAATAACGGTAAAACCTGATTACCATCATGATCCAAGAAATTATCAAAATGGTCGTGTGTGGGGTTGGCTTGGAGCTATCACAGTGGTAGCATATACTAAAGTTGGAGACTTTGAGAATGCAAATAGGGTTCTAATGAATCTTGTCAATATGTTGGAGAAAGAGAATTGGAGATTTAGTGAGCTCTATACAAGAGATGGATATTCAGCTGGAGCACCATTATTTGTTTGGTTTAGCGGTTTATTCATGTATGCATTACACAATCTAGATAAAGCTGTTGTCGTCCCAATTTTTGCGGATGCCACTAACACATTTTATTCAACTCTATCTTTTTCATTTTTGGTTTTATTTGCGCTCGCGCTACGATTAAGAAGTCTAAAGAAGCTCTAGCTGATTAGATCTATCCAAGAGATATGGGATCACATCCCATCTTCCATCTTTACCTGCCATATCGATCCAAATTTTTCTCTCTAATATTTTCGAGAGATCAATATTCGCATATAATATCTCATCTTTCTCATATGATGGACCTGCAAGATAATTACCCATTGGATCGATTATCGCACTACCACCATAGAAATCCCAATTGGCCTCGACATCATCAGAGTTCTCGGGTTTATCTCTGATATATTGTGATGATGCAAGAACAAAACACTGACTTTCAATGGCGTATTGTCGTATTGAGCTTTGCATAATATATCTAGGTAATAGACTCCAACCCGGATAACAGGCCACATGAATTTGCTCTTGCTGAATGAACATTGCAGCCTTTAATAGCGGATTAAGATGTTCAGCACAGATTAAACCACCAATTACACCATAATTTGTCTTGAATACACAATTGAGATCTTTAGGCTTTCCACTTTTCCAAAATATTTTCTCACGATAAACAGGTGTCAGCTTTCGATGTGTACCCAATATTTTTCCATTATCATCAATAAAAATTATCGAATTGTATATGGAGTTGGTTCGTTCTCTATCTCGTTCATTGATCCCAATACAAATAATTGCTCCAGAAGATTTCGCAGCTTCACAGAGGCTTTCCGTTTCGGGACCGGGTACAAAAAGTGATTCTTCAACTAATTTTTTAGATTTCTCATACCAATTTAATGGTGGTTTCGCTTCAATAGCCCAATTTGGATAAGCGGGTATAAAGGTCTCTGGAAATACAATAATTCGAGTTCCTTTTGCTCCAGCCTCTTCAATAATTCTAATAGCTTTTTGAATTGAGTCTTTTTTACTTGGAGGAAAATGAGGATCCGTCTGGACTACAGCAACTTTGAATTGCCCGTTATTCAATTCGACAGAACCTTTGATTCAATAAATGCAAGCAGAGGGTATCATGATATTGAAAAGAAATCTAGGCCTTATTTTTGTGATTTGGAGCATATTGGGCAGAATACATCTGCCAAAGGCATGTCTGTTTGACAGAATTTACATTTCTTTGTTGACTTAAAATCAATATTTCCGTCTTTAACTTCAAGATTTAGTTGCTTTCCAACTTCATTTATTACTTTCTTTTCGACAAATTTCGATATCCATGATGACCATGACAATAACTTTACCGCCAATACCTGTTTTATCTCGATAAATTATGAAGTTAGCATGCTAATAATTCTTTATTTAATATTTTATTTATGGTCGGCAACAAATATCTTATTTTCCTTTATTCTCGTCCAACTCCTTTAGGAGTTCAATAACTTTTTCTGAGATACTTGTAGTCAATAGAAACTCTTCTCTGAATGGACAGTAATTATCCAAAATCACATTATTCTCGAACTCATCGAAAACAGCGGGATAAAGCCGGCAGCCTGTAGGCCGAGAATTGTAGATCTTACATATCTTTCCATTATGGAAGGTGCATTTTTCCTTGTAGTTTCTAAGTTGTCTCATGCCAATCTTATTTACTTCAAAGAAATTTTTGAATCCAAGTCCACTAATCTTTCTGATATCAGAATCGGTTAGCGGCATCTGGGTTTTAAGACAGCACTTTATACAATTATGAGCTAGGCATACGTTTTTCATCTTTCATAAAACCAATTCAAACGTTACTATACTTTCCAGAATGATAAGAGTAATGCATCTGAACAGATCTCATAATTTGAATCCACTTTTCCGTCGTATTAGATGTCCACTATAACTTAATCAATATCTATGATTTCAATAAAGAGCAAGTTACAACGGTGTATTGAGATGAGTAAACCATACAAAGTAACTTGGAACTACGGGAGTCCAAGAGAATACCTTAGGTTACACGAAAAATTCGAGATGCCACCATTAATCATCTCCTGTGCTATTACCGGAGGATGGCAAGGCAAGGAAGCTAATCCAAACATGCCTGAAACCCCTGAAGAACAGGCAAAAGCAACATTGGGTGCCTACGAAGCTGGAGCATCAGTAGTTCATATCCATGCAAGAAATCCCAAGAAAGGGTACGCTGAACCAATAGGAGACAAAGACATCTATCTTGACATAAACAAACGCGTTAGAGAGCTCTGTCCTGACATCATCATCAACAACACAACTGGCGGTGGACCAAACATGAGTTTAGAGGAGAGACTTCGGGCTGCTTACGCAAAGCCTGAGATGTGCAGTCTGAACATGGGCACTTTGACAATGAGAGGTATGAATAAAGCTCGAAAACCACCACTAACAGGCAGAGACCAAGACGAACATATAGAAACAGTCTTTAAAAACACATATAGCGATACAGAAAAATTTGCCCAGACTATGCTCGAACTAAACATTAAACCAGAGATGGAAACATTTAACGACGGAAATTGGTATTTAATCCAGAACCTGATCGATAAACAATTGCTGAAACCTCCATATTGGGTCTCTCTCGTTCTCGGAATGCAGAGTGCCACACAACCTACACCATGGCATTTACTCAATCAGACTACATTCGCTCCTCCAGACACTATGGTCAACATTATCGGTATTGGTGTCCACCAAGTTCCTCTAACGACTTTGTCAATGATCCTTGGCATGCATGTACGAGTTGGTATGGAAGATAACGTCTACTATGCTAGAGGAGCAAAAGTAGAAAGCAACGCACAACTCGTAGCGCGCGCTGCAAGAATAGCTAAGGAACTCAACCGACCGATCGCCACCCCAACTGAAGCAAGAGAAATGTTTGGTATATCCAAGACTCCCAGCAAATATTAGTGAGTTTCTAAATACTCCTAAATGTTTTTATTTCCCTCCTTTTCTTTTTTTATTTAGTTTTTTCTAGGATTAGTTTCTTGTCTCCTTTTCTAAATTGGATCTGTATCTTGGTTGCTGTTTCTCCTATTGTTAGAGGAAAACCTGTATCTTCTACAAGTTTTGTCGGTAGATAGATGAAGTATTTTCCGTCTGTTCTTCTGGAGCTGCTTCATTTAGCTTGACTTACCATTACTAATCACAGGTTAGATCTATAGGTATGATCTTAAAATTAAATGATTCATGCAAAAGATTAATTATAACTTTTTTTACAAACATATTTTGTATTTAATTTAAATGGATGTGAATTTTAGCAGTGACCTCTACTAATAATCAAACTTTGGCTATAGCTTGTGGATTAGCCACATTACTTGGTGCTTTGAAGGCTTTAGAGGTGGCTCTGATGTACGAAATTTCACTTCCAGTATTCTTCTTATTGGATATTATCATGTTGATAGCTTTCATAATGATGATTAAGAAAGTCAGATCAGGATTTATGGTCGCAATGATTATCTGGATTATCCTGCTCTTTACGTATTTCGCCTATGTCTCCTTGGATGCTTTTATGCCATGGTGGTTATTCTTCACACCAGTGTTTAATATCTCATACCTTGCAGAATGGCTAATCTACATTGCAGGCATATACTTCGCCTACAAATCCTACATGGAACTCAAGTAAGAATAAAATCTTACTTTCCACCTTTCTTTTTTTATTCTTCACTTTTTTAATAAGAAACGGGTTGAAAGAGAGTAGGATCCTAGCTAGAAATCAAATAATAATTAAAAATATTAAGAAAAAGAAATATTTAGAATTCCACTTACATTCCCAGCAAATATTGAGGGGAAAATTTCCCCCTTACTTTTTCTGTGATCCATTTTTTTGATGACTGTTTACATCGCGCACTTAAATGGGATCAAGACACGGAACCATGATCTAGTCTGATAGATTTTTTCCTTATGATATTTGTTAAGCAAATATGAGTCTAAACCAAAATAGATTAATTAACATCATTATGACAGTCCAACATATAATGAAAATTAGTAAATTGATTCTGTCTGTTCTATTTTTAGGTCTGAATTGCGGTAGAAATCCCAAAAGCAACATGGAAAACGCAATAATCCATAATATGATGTATGGAGTATGCCAACCAGCAACTATACTTCGCTGCGATTGAAATATTGTTTGTGAAAGCAATTCTGCTAAGGATAACGAGACTAGCCAACCCATTGGAATCCAAATCAGAACCCAATGGCGACCTGAACTCGTATTCTTTGCTGCATTAAAACTGACCCATAGAAGAATAAGTACGATAGAGACTACAGCTATTGTCACAGCGCTTGAAATCCCGAAATCCAGATTCATCTTCTCCATCCTCACTTGACTTATCTAGTATCAAATGATAATTCATTGTATCTGTTAATATAATCGTAGATTCTATTCGAATACCTTATTTCTCTAGAGTTGAGTTAAGGTTATTCAGAATAATAATCGTAACAGGAATACTAACTAGACTGGTGAATCAGACATGGATCCAAGGATTATACGACATGCTAGAATCATAGTTAATTATTCGACAAAGATCAAAAAAGGCAATAATGTTCTTATTCAATTCAGTGATCTTGGGAAAGAACTCGCTGTTGAAATCTTCAAACAAGCCTCTAAACTCGGAGCCTCCTGTTTGATTGTAAACTCTCCAACAGAGGCTATTGAAGCATATTATCAGGTAACACCGGTAAAACATCTGAAAGTTTTTCCTAAACATTTATTCGAATTAGTAAAAGCTTCTGACGTCATAATATCAGTTAGAAGTGATGTAAATACTAGAGCATTATCACATGTGAAGCCTTCAAAGATTAGTTTGAGATCAACTGTTCTACAAAAAATTCAGGAAGAGAGAATGAAGAAGAGATGGTGTTTGACTCAACATCCTACACATGCTTTTGCTCAAGAAGCAGACATGTCACTTAATGTTTACCAAGATTTTGTTTATTCATCAATAATTCAAGACTGGAGAAAAGAATCGGTAAAAAACTCAAGATTGAAGAGAGTGCTTGATAGAGCATCAGAGATAAGACTTGAGGGAAAAAATACAGATCTCAAAATGTCTGTTCGAGGGAGAGTCTTTATTCCTGATAATGGATCACACAACCTTCCAGGAGGCGAAATCTTCACTGCACCTATTGAAAGTTCAGTGAAAGGACGTGTGTACTTTGATCTACCTGCTATTCATGTTGGGAAAGAGGTTCGAGATATAGAATTAGAATTTGTCAATGGAAATGTAGTATCCGCTAAAGCCTCCAAAAATCAGGAACTATTGAAAGAAATGATCAGAACAGATTCAGGTTCAAAGCGAATAGGCGAACTTGGGATTGGAACAAACATGAAAATCAAAAAGTTTACAAAAAACATTCTATTCGACGAGAAAATTGGCGGAACCATACATTTAGCTATTGGTAGAGCGTACAAGGAATGTAAAGGAATAAACAAAAGCGCCATCCATTGGGATATGATAAAGACCATGAACCCGGGAAGAATAATTGTTGATGGCGCCATCATCCAGCAAAATGGAAAATTCCT
>JAGLGJ010000041.1 GCA_023144075.1 Candidatus Bathyarchaeota archaeon
GAGTTCCAGGCCATAAGTACTATTCCAAGGGGACCGTTTCCTTTGGCAAGGTCAGTCCATACTAAAACCATGGCTATGCAAGGTGCGACTCCAAGCAGGATTAATCCTGTCCATAAATGTTTTGCAGTCTCATCTGTTATTAGGCCGAAATAGGGTAGAATGTTCTCAAAGAATATGAATCCTAAAGCGTAAAGTAAGAAGGGATTAACCGCATAGTTGAAGAAGACTATGATTCCTACTTGTTTCTTGCTTTGTAGAGCTTTTTTAAGTTCGTCTAATTCTATTTTAGTCATAGCTGGGTAAATCATTAAGAATAACCCTATCGGGATGCCAATTGCTAAACTTTCACTAAATTCAGGAAAATACTTACCTAACAAAAGTCCAGAAATAATGCAAAGTACTACCCATAATGCTAGAAGCTTTTCAATCCATCCTAAACTAGCGCCGTTTTCCAAATAACTCACTTTCACTTTAATAGATTCAAGATTGTTTATCTATTAATTCATATACTTTTCCATGTTTACAAAGTAGGGACTAAGTTGAACAGAGCATTAAGTAAAGCAAGAGTAGAAAGGCTATTAGATTCAGGACTATGTGAATCCAAAAACCCTAACAAACACATAAAAGAACTAGAAACCATGGTTTCCCAAATCGACGAAGAGAACGTCAAAAGACAATCTTATGCCTTCAAGGCATTAGCTGATCCTAATAGAATCAAAATATTACAACTTCTAAAAAACAGATCCATGTGCTCGTGTGAGATTACAATGGCCTTAGATTTAACAGAGCCAAATACCTCCCATCATCTAAACCTTCTGGAGAGAAATAACATAGTTAGAACAGAGAAGAGAGGTAAGTGGATATTCTATGAACTCCAACAATCAACTATTCAGGATATGTGCAAAAAGATCTTATGAAAATCCATAAGCTAGCTAGATAAAAGAAAAAAAGAAGAGCTGATAACCAGCTCTCATAGATTGATCTCTGTTATTGAGTCTTACATTTCAGACCATGGTTTTACAGGATACCATAACTCTCCAGGGTTGGCTTCCATAGGCCAAACAACTTCCTTCTGGCCGTTCTGCCATTGTATAACACCCATTTTATGACCCGTCTGCCACCCTGTTACTGGATCAACTTTGTATTTACCGTAGAATGTTGTCATCTCCATCTCGCCTGCAACTTTCCTCATAGCATCTGAGTTGAGTGGGTCGTCACATAACTCCATAGCCTTCTGAATAACCAATCCTTGTTGATAGCCTGTCGCCACTACATAGTCAGGGATGTCTCCATAGTCTTTCTGATATAAGTCAATAAATTCGTCATGACTTGGTCCATAATCCTGCCGATATATCATACCTTTCTCCCATTGAGTGCATGATATGGAGCCTTCAGCATACCCCCCGAGGGTCTCGTAGTACTCTGGATAAACAACACCAGTACCTGCCCAGAGAAGTTTGACATTAAAATCAAGATCTCTCATGTTCTTTACGGTTATGATAGCGTCGTCGTATGATGCAGGATTAAGCAATATTGCTGGTTCGGCCGCCTTTGCCTTACTTAATAGAGGTGTGAGGTCTGTTGTTCCCGTATTATAGGTATCATAAGAGACTACGTTGAAGCCTAATTCCTCAGCATATTCTTTACCATATGAGCCTACGGTACCTCGGAATGCATCGTCACCATGTATTATTGCAATATTTTTTGCTTCAGGATCTTTTGGAATTACTCTTTCCTTGATCATATCTAGTATTGCTGCCATATAGTATGGTCCATTAGTGATAGTGTGAACGATATATTTCCAATCTCTATAGTCCTTCGGATCAAAGGAGCATGTACCATAGACCTCGAACTTTCGATATTGCTCAACCATTGGAACTGTCGCCATGCCGAGAGGACCCCATACAGGCCCTAATAACAAGTCTACTTGATCTTCTGTAATCAGCTTCTCATAGAGTCTCGGTACATTTTCAGGTTGCGAATTGTCGCTATAGAGTATTAGTTCAACTTCGTAGGTGTTTCCGTCTCCAGCCTTAATGCCACCAGCCTCATTAACTGTCTTGGCCCAAAGTTCGTTTCCATTATATTCAGATCTACCGGGTAAGGCCTCTTTTCCTGTTATTGGTTTGGTTCCACCGATTTTCACCTTCTTTTTCCCAGTTGTGGGTGTTGAAGTTGGGGTTGTTGTTGGGGTTGTTGTTGGAGTTGGGGCTTGATAATATTGAGATATTCCATATCCGGCTGCAGCAATCGCACCAATACCGACTGCAGCACCTGCATACTTTAGATATTTACGCCGACTGATTTTATCTTCACTCAATTACAAACACACCAGATTAGTTTTCGATTATCTTAGTTGAATATATCTCATTCGGGTAATATTTCTTTGTTGGCGTAGTTTTGTTACACACATTAGGCACGTTCTCCAGATTGTATGCCCATTCCGAAGAGATTGATTTCAAATGTCCAAATTGTCCGGTACTTTTTGGATCAGCTTCGGCGGGAGGAAATAGCAGAAAGAACTGTACCCAGGAGGAAAAAGGTAACTCCAAATAGGGTGCCTTGAATGTCTGGAGGAACCCCTTTAAAAATTACAATAATGGAACCCCCCACAAGTCCAATTATAAAGTATTGTGTCAGAGAAGGCCATCGTGTGAGGGCGTGATGAATTACCTTAGCAAAGCCTAACACGCCCAAGACACCCCCGACGATTATTATTGCGAGGGAACCCAGTGCAACATCGTTAATCGCATGTAGCACAACGGTATATTGATCTAATAAAAGAAATACGAGAGATCCACTGAAACCGGGTATAATCATGGTGCCTCCGGCCATTATACTTGTCAGAAATAAGGTCAATGGATTAAATCCTTGTCCGTAATCCCCCAAGAACGGCTCAACAGATCTATACATACCAAGAGTCAAGACTAGGATTAGACCAAATCCTAGAGTCAATATTTCCTTTGTTCCGAGACCCTTTAACGGTTTAAGGCGGACTATGGAAGGAAGGGATCCCAAGATTAGGCCCATGAAAAACAGGAGTGTCAATTGTTCATGCTTTATCAGCGCCCATTCGATTAACCTTGCAAATAGAACGACTCCTATTACTGCTCCTATTGTTAGAGTGATTAAGAATTCAGCGTGTTGCCTCCATTTGGATGGAGAACCGATTAATTGGCTAATAGATTCTATTAGCCTCTCGTAGAGGCCGAGGATTACCGCCATGGTTCCACCTGAGACGCCTGGGATCATGTTGGCCACTCCAATTAGAGTGCCTTTAATCAGGGTCACATGGATGTTTTTCATGCAGAATCCTTTTGTGGAACTCTTTAAAAAAATGATTCATACGGAAATGGTGAAACTGTGCAAACAGTTTCTAATTCGATTGCTTATACAGGTGTCTTTACAGGTTTTTCGTAATCTATCTAAAATACAATTCTGTTTCTCTAGTATGTAAAATCGATTTGCAAATCCACACTAGACTTTTCTCGCAACCTCAACTTCGTCAACGCTGTGTATTGTAGCTCCCATCTCTTCTATACAGGCTCTAATGGTTTCTAGGTCGATATCATTTCCTTCTACCAGAACTTTTATGCTCTCAGTATTCTGATCAATCTCTGCCAAAGAAACATTTACACGATGCGCACCATTACAGCTTACAATACGTGAAGCAAATTCAGGTATTGCAGGCTGATGTGGTTTTAACACATCTAAGACGACTCTCTTTATCGTCGGCTGTTCAACCAAACTATCATCCATTTTCTTAAAATTTCTCCAGTATTAATCTGCTAAGATACTCGTATTTTAATTATAGGTTAGTTGGAACTGTCAAATCATATATTCCCTAAGAGCATTATGATTGCAGCCGTAATTATCCCTACGATCATTATACGAATACCTGAGATTATTACCCTCTCTCTCGATATTTTCCCTAAATATACTCCAATCATAAACAGGACCGAGAAAATAAGCATTAGTGAAATTATAACCGCTTCATTTATCGATATCAAACCATAATGTGCAAAAACGAAGGGCATTATAGCGATTACAGCTGCCAGAGAAGGAGATAGAGCATTAACTAATGCAGCCCAAATCATAGCTGTTCTTTGTGCTTTCACATGGACTGAATGGTGCAAGTCCATGAGTAGAGAGTGTTCTAATTCTTCCAATTTTCTGAGCCGCTCCGCCCTCTCTACAAAATAGGTTCCTGAAAATCCTGAAATGCCCATAGCCAGACTTACTCCCAATCCAGCTCCAATGATTGTTCTAGGTTGAACTGGACCCGAAGTCCAAGCTCCTATGATGACCCCTAAAGCAATTAATGCACCATCAAAAGTATTCATTACAAAATATCTTCGAGATATCGCTGAAACGCCAGTTAATCTGAGGTAAAATCTAAATTTCTCTAGATACTTTTCCAATTTGTTATCTTGCTTCCAACTATTCCTAAAGAGCTCGAATACAATAATTATTCGTTTTATATGCTTTCAGATATGTATGCAATTTACTCAATGACATTATTTATCTTATATTTATTCAATTGCATTAAAATATGATACTAGAATGCATCATAAATAAGCTCATCAACCATTTTGTTATTGTGATTACCAAAAAATATTAGAATACATCATTAGAGTATCTTCACAATAGTAGGTTGAATTATATGGATTGGAAAATTCACGTATTGTATGTAGGAGACATAAAAGGTACCAAGGGAATTTCGACATTTGGTCTTGATACAGACTTAGAATTAAATGGCCCTTATCTCGCATTCCTTCTTGTTTCCAAATCTAAGAAGATCCTTGTAGATACTGGAATGAATTCTCGATTTATAATTGATGGAAAGGCTTGGGCTGGACTGCCAGCAAAAGGAGGAGAAAAATTTCTCCTTGAATCACTTAAGATAAACGATACTCAGCCAGAGGAAATTGAAACAGTGATATACACACATCTGCATAATGATCATGCTGGTAATTGCCATCTATTCCCAAAAGCATTACATGTTTTTCATTATGATGAATGGACAGAATTACAGAACCCACTTCCCTCAATGCGAATCAGAAAGGATTTCGATCCTGATGTTATTCCATATCTCAAGAAATTCCGTTGTCTGAGAGTTACTGGAGATACTGAATTCACAGATGGAATCCATCTTTATCATACACCAGGACATACAATAGGCGGATTAACCGTAGGAGTAAATACTTCCGACGGCGTATACGTCATTCCTGGCGACATTATCAACATATATCAAAACTTATTCCCCCAGATGTCTTCTATGGTCGACTTAACTGGAAAACGTTTTAAAATAACTCCAGCTCCGGAACAATATGGTCCATTAGGGGTGCCCTCTTCAATTCTATATGATCATTATGCCTGGTATCGTAGCATCTGGAAGATCCGTGGACTCCTCAAGAGTCCAAAACATTTACTCCCTTGTCATGAACCCTCCATATGCGGAAAGACATTTCCTGGAGATTCAATAGACCTAGATATCCCTGAATAAGCAATTACATCAGAATACACAGATTAAGAAATTCTCCCCTTTCCTTTCACTAATCAACTCAATCTTGGCATAAACATCGGTACTTTTCTAGAATAGTTGTCATACTCGATTCCAAGTTTTGATCTGAGAATCTTTTCTTCGTCTTTAGCCAATTTGTAATATGATAAAGTCAGTATTGGCCACAGTATTACAGTAAAAATTGTCGGCCAATGAATCAGCCATCCTAAAGTAAAAAGAATGAATCCAAGATATTGTGGATGTCTTATGCGACCGTATACACCTTGATCGACGAACTCACCTTTTGCGGCATATATTTTTCTCCAACCAATAAAAATCAGATAGACGCCTATACCAGAAATGATAGACCCAATTATGAATCCTGGTAAGCCCAACATATGCCCCTTCCAATAAGTACCGGGTATTCCACCCAAGTAAGTCGAGAACAAGTAGATAGTTAATGGGACACCATACATCTCGGCAAATAATGATACTATAAAACTAAAGTATAGACCGCCTGATCTTTTTTCATATTTAGTTCTAAACGATAAAGAGACTAAGAAAATTGAAAAAACAATAATCCCTGCAATAACCAGATCCCATCGAAAAAAATATTCAAATTCAAACATTTTAGCCACTTTCTGTGAAAGACTATCCTTGATTCAACGATGTAACCTCTCAATAAACATGTTATCCTTAATTGATTTCAAGTCAAAAGGACCTTTGTTATTTATATTCGCAGAGACATTTCATTTTCATAATATCAAGTGGAATTGGATCTATTTATAACAAAATAATATTGAGAAATGTAAGCTAGCTAGTAGTTTGAAGAGTGTAGGCACGAAGTGTTTTGCTAAAAGATAAACTATCGTTTTACATTTGTAAAGAACTATAGTAATATCTTGCTCAACATCTTACTAACTAGAATGCGATTACTGTGAGTGCTATTGACACTCTTCCAGATGATGTGCACTAGTTCAAGGAGGGGATTTAGCTTGGCAATAGATCCTGTCTGCAAGATGAACGTTGATGAAACGAAAACTGAGTTAAAAAGCGAACATAAAGGAAAGATGTTTTACTTCTGTAACAGTGGATGTAAAGAAACGTTTGAAAAGAATCCGGAACAATACGTCGCATAGCGCGCGCTAACATATAGCACGCGCTCCCGTGCATATCCAGTTTGATTGCGCTCACCCCGATAATGTGGTGTTACTGAAGACTGTTAGAGACATCGAGTTACTATTGAATTACAATAATTGAGATGAATCATCTTTTTGATTAAATCTCTTAGAGAACAGCTGAAAGGGTATTACATAACCTGAGAGATAGGAAATTATTGAAACTAATGAGGAATAGGAAAATGTTCTTTGCGATTAGGCCGAGATCGCTCAAGTATTCAGCTCTAATGTTAATTTTTCTTGTCACATTAATGTCAGAAACATCTATCTCATTTGCAATTGAACCTCAAAAAGCGATAGTTTATAGTAACGAATCATGCCACCATTGTGTCGATTATGTGGACGATGAATTAATCCCGATCTTAGAGGAATATGATATTCAGGTTATCAAAAAAGGTTTCATAAACGATATAGAAAATAGGAGAGAGCTTAATCATTTAAATGAATATCTTGGAATACCCCAAGTTCTTCAAGGACATATTACTACTATAATTGATGATAAGATCATTCTAGAAGGGCATGTTCCAGTAGATTTGGTAAAAGATGTTTTGAGGGAAGATAACCAAGAAAAGTTTGAACGAATAATCATAATGCAAGATGAAATGCGTGACGTTAAAAGCTATCAAGTGTGGGCGTTTAAAGGTGAGATTAAGGAATATTCAATTAATACGTCAATTACTGAGTATCTTGATTGGTTTAAAAAAGCCCACATGTTTTTAGATACTCCGCCAGAGTTAGCAAGTAAAACTATGGCTTCAACGATTTTGCTCCCGACAGTTTTACTGACTGGCCTTCTGGACGGGATTAATCCCTGTGCTTTTGCAGTCATTCTATTCCTTATCGGTTTTCTTTTTACAATAAGAAAGACTAGATCTAGTATTTTCAAGATGGGCGTTGCATATATTTCATCTATGTACTTGACATATTTTCTAATAGGGCTTGGTATTTTAAAGGCGGTTCATATTTTTGGCATACCTCATTTTATGGCTATACTTGCTGCATATCTAGTGATTTTTCTTGGCCTAATCAATATCACTGGCTATTTCTTTCCGAGGTTTCCTATCAAACTGAAAATTCCAACTGTATCTAAGAATACAATTGTTGATTTTATTCATAAAGCCACAATACCAGCTGCTGTTGGTTTGGGAGTATTGGTTGGTATCTGTGTCTTTCCTTGTTCAGGAGCAATATATGTGGCAATCATTGGAATGTTATCATTTAATGCAACATATCTCCAAGCTGTTGGTTATCTCTTACTTTACAATCTAATGTTTGTAATGCCACTATTTGTAGTCCTATTCGCGACATCAAACAAAGCCGTAGTTCAAAAGATAAACGAATGGGAACAGTCTAAAAGTATGACAATGCGATTTGTCTCTGGGCTTCTGATGGTGGTTCTAGGACTTATCATCTTATTATGGTTTACATAAGATTGGTAAGCTAGAAGCGCAAAGATTGATTATAGATTCTACCATATTAGCATTAGCGCGCACAATGTAGCATGCGCTTTACATTTGTAAAGCCTTAATTAAGCAAATAAAAGAACAATTTAATCGACAA
>JAGLGJ010000042.1 GCA_023144075.1 Candidatus Bathyarchaeota archaeon
AGAATGAACATGCGACGAGTTACTTCAAATTCCTTCAAAGGTCTTTGTGCTAAGATCATTCGAGCCAATGTGATTGGTGCTTTACTATCTTTATTAACTTCAAGCCTTCCGTCTTCCAGAACTCTGATAGGTCTGGTCGATATCTCTTTTCTTTCATATAATCTTCCAACAGTTGCCAATCCATAGAATGCATTCATTATATGAGGCATCATAGCCGTAATAGCTGCCACTTCTATCCTACCATAAATAGCTAAGACCCCTATGGACGCCCCAATGAATAGACTACCTACATCACCCGCGAAGACTTTTGCTGGATATTTGTTAAAGATATGAAATGCAAGTAAACTTCCCAAGAGTCCAGCAGCTAATGCAGCCGCATCTACTCGACCCATCATAAGCATACAAATTATCATTCCAAAAATAGCTATTGAACATGTTCCTGTCATCGAGCCGTTGAATACATCAAGCATGTTGACAGAATTTGCTGTAACTGCTAGTGCGATAGGAATAAGAAGAGGATAAATTATGGTGAGTCTTGTCGCTCCTATAAAAGGAAACTCTGGATAAGGATTGTAAACGGCAAGAAATATGATCGGAATCGCACCTAAGGCTACTAAGGCTGGTTTTAATCTTGGTCCTATTTTGGTAATTCTGTCAAGGATACCTACAATAGCAGCTATAAGCGTAGAAGATACGAAAGCTAAAATCCACATATTTTGTTCTGGATAGAAAAGACTGAAAATTATTGCTGAGACTGTAACTCCTATAACGATAGTTATGCCACACAATTCTGGAATTTTTGGCCTATCTAACTTATGCACATCAATTCCGATTATTCCATGTTCAAACATGAATTTTGATACTGAGGGTATAAGTAAAAGGGTGATAATGAAGCCAATTGATATCGTTATTGCCATTGGAAGTATTATTTCAAGCAAGTCATTTTCGCCGAATATTCTTTATGATTCTGGTGATGAGTTTCTTGTATCTTAATGCTAGGGCTTCTACTTTCTCTTGAGTATCTGCTTCTGCGAAAATTCGATATAGTGGTTCTGTTCCGCTTGGTCTTACAAGTATCCAACTTCCATCCTTTTGCCAAATTTTCAAGCCATCGGTAGTTTCTATCTTTGCAGCCTTTACATTTGATTCAAGTTTTTTTAGAATTTTTGATTTTAGATTTACCGGGCAAGGAACCTTATCTTTGATATTGAAGTATCTTGGAAGTTTTTCTATGAGTTGTGATAGTTTCTCTCCAGAAAACGCCATTATTTCGAGCATTAATGCAGTAGCCATTGCACCATCTCTGACTGGGATGTGAGGTCCATAAAAGATTCCACCATTCTCTTCTCCACCAAGTTTTGCATCTTTATCGATCATAGTTCTAGAAACATAAGGTGAGCCCACAGGAGTCCAGATAACTTTTCCACCATTTTTTAAGGCAATTATCTCTATCATCTGCGATGAACTAACTGGCGTCACAATTTCTTCTCCCGGATTATTTCTCAGAAAATGTTCAACTATTAACGCGAAGCTTTTGTCTCCCCAGTGAACCTGTCCCCTCTCATCAACGAATATTGCCCTGTCCGCATCCCCATCATGAGCCACACCAAGATCAGCTTGACTTACCTTGACAGCTTTGCATAAAGATTCAAGATTTGCTGGTCTAGGTTCTGGTAGTCTTCCAGGAAAATTGCCATCAATATTTGCGTTGATTGTTATGATTTCGCATCCTAATTCTCTGCATAAGTATGGTGTAACTAATGATCCTACTCCATTGGCTGGATCAACAACTATCTTGAGCTTCGATTTACTGATTTTTTCTTCATCGACCTTCTGTCTTATTGCTTCTCTATATGTATCAAGGCCGTCCTGAATAGATAATTTTTCTCCTAAATGATTCCAATCTTTTCTTTCATATTTTTTTTTGAAGTAAATATTTTCTATTATAAGTTCGTCCTTAGGAGATATCTCGACTCCGTCTTTATCAATTACTTTTATTCCATTATATTCTGGAGGATTGTGACTCGCGGTTACCATAACACCTCCATTAAGATCTTGTGTTTTTGTTAGAAATTGTATTGCAGGTGTCGGAGCCATACCTGCTTGATATACTTTACAACCAGCATTTACTAATCCAGATGCAACAATATCTGCAAGCATTGGACTGCTTGTTCTACCATCCCAACCCAAAAGTATCTTTGAGCTGCCTATCCTTTGACCGAAAAATGTTCCTATGGATTCGCTAAGATCTAACACCATTTGGGGAGTCAAATCTTTATTGAGAATTCCTCTCACACCATTTGTACCAAAAAGTTTTCTTGCTGATTTTGCCTTCAAACAACGACTCCCTCACTTTCTATACTTGATTTGATTTCTTTATGAGGACATATCTGTATGTTATTTTTGAGTGCAATATTATCGCTGATATAAACATGGTCACCTATAACACAATCTTTCTGGATCCTAACTCGATTGCCGATAACTACCCCCTCTCCGATGACAGCTCCTCTGACATTTGAATTTCTTCCGATTATAACATGATCAAATAATATCGAATTTGATATTTTACTCTGTTCGCCTATTACAACGTGCTTTCCAATTGAGACATTTGGACCGATAATTGCATTCGACCTTATAGTAGAGTTTGAACCTAAGCTTAGAGGAGGAATTAAATCTGAACTTTCATTAATTTTCGTGCTTTTAGATAACATCGGTTTGCGTTTGGATATTCTAGATAAAATTGTTGAGTTGGCTTTTCTATATTCGCTGAATCTACCAATATCAAACCATTCACCTCTATACTTATGACCGAAAAGCTTTCCAGATGATGCTATTTTTGGAAAAACATCTCTTTCGATGCTGATCTTTTTATTCGGAACGATGTAGTCAAATACTTTAGTATTCATAATGTAGACACCCGCATTGATCCACATACTTGGTGTGTTTTCTAAAGAGGGCTTCTCAACGAAGTTCAAGATCCTCGTTGATTTTTCGAGTTCAACAACTCCAAAATGTGTTGGATCTTTTACTTTATGAAGCATGATGGTAGTTATCGCTTTGTTTGAAACGTGTTTGTTAAGGATCTCTCTTACAGGTGGAAAGGAGATTATATCACCATTGAAGACGATAAAATCTTCATTTTTTTTAAAGAAATTTTCTGCTTTCTTTATCGCTCCACCAGTTCCAAGTGGTTCATACTCTAACGAGTAAGATAATTTAACTCCATCAAATTTTCTACCAAGATGCTTTCTAATAGCATCTGACATATGGTTGGTAGCTAGAATTGCCATATTAACTCCATTTTCAGATAGCCCTGAAAGTATCCATTCGATCATTGTTCTTCCTGCAATTGGGAACAAAAGCTTTGGACGGGAACAGGATAGAGGCCTTAGGCGAGTCCCGAAACCGCCTGCAAGAATCAATCCTTTAATTTGACTCAACTCCTAGGTATCGAATCTATGATGAAATATCTAGACATGCATCCTTTGGTTCCATGAGATATTATTTTCTATATAAAATCAGAAATGATAGGATTAGTCTTGAAGGGAGTCTACGTTCTTTTAATCTCCGTGGAAGATAGAGTCCAGATGGAAGTTGGAGCTCTGGGACTAATAAATTTAGGACCTGGCATGTATGCATATGTTGGGTCAGCACTCGGATCAAACTCGTCTTCAATTGAGGGTAGACTATCCAGACATTATAGTGATCATAAAAAAATGCACTGGCACATTGATTATATTCTTAAAGATCCAAAAGTTAAGCTCAAGGCAGCCATACTTTCTGAATCCAGAAATGTTCAAGAATGCAATCTAGTGAAAAAAATTTGTAATTATGAATTTGCCTTTGTTGGAACGAAAGATTTTGGTTCTTCTGATTGTTCTTGTGTTTCGCATCTTATAATGTTGAATCTAAGAGAGAATATTGCTGAACGACATTTATGGAATAAATTCATCGAGTTGAATTTGAAACCACAAATGTGGAAAATTAAAAGCTAAAGTGTTTTAGCTTCTTCCCAACGTTTTTGGAAGGCGTCCTTGAATATTCTTATCAAACCTACGTTCTCCGTGTAGTGTGGCCTATAATATATCGGTCGTTCAACATCGGTTTTTCTTGTAGCCCATATCAGGAAAACAAGTATTCTATCATCAATCAATGTTCCTCTAACTGGATACCACTCTTCAGTGCAGTGACGTACTTCCACATTTAGTTCTTTCAATTCTTTTGCTCTTTTGACGGTGTACTTGTCCTTGACTAACATCAGTATTCTCGTTTTGACTCCTCGGTCAATTGCCTCACTCATTTGTCGAATAATGTTTTCATACCAGTCAAATTTTTCTGCAAAAATGTAGATGTAATTTTTTGCGTCTGATATCATTTTTACAGTATGTTCTTCCATTGATTCGAGGTCTCTTACTGGAAGAATAATATCCTCAGGTCTAAGACCTGTTCTTTTTTCCCAATACGAGGGATCCAAAGAAAGCTCAAGTTGTCGAATTGTTTCTTTTACCTGTTTCAGTTCAGAGTCAAGGCTAAGAGTTGTTTCGTGTAGTATATTTGGTAGGAAATCTCGTGGTGCGTTGGCCTCAATCCTATTGCTCTTCACAGATATACAGTCTTTATCAACCAGATTCTTAATGGCAACTTCCACTTCTTGAGGTGACGGCCCAGAGCTTGTGATTACTTTGTCTATAGATTCCCCGTTTGGTTTTTCTAGAAGACTCAGATAGATTGAGCATTCAAGCTCCGACATTCCAAGACGACGTAGTAGTTCACGGTCCTTTGTGGAACCATAGATATTGGAATCTTTTATGTTAGGCATGGATCCAGACCATTTCCTGACTATATTTGACTCATCCATATATTGTCAGTAATGTCTAGATAAGTTTCTGAATATTGTCTTCAATTGTCTTCCTTGGGACAACCCCAACGAGATTCTCTATGAGTTCTCCTTCTTTGATGAATAACAATGTCGGAATACTCATTATTCCGAATTTCTGTGCAACTCTTGGATTATCATCGACATTGACTTTGCCAAATATTACTTTTCCCGAATATGCTTTGGCAAGATCATCTATTATTGGAGCTATGGTTCTGCATGGACCACACCATGGAGCCCAGCAATCAATGACTAACCTAGGATAATCAGCAGTAGCTTGGTCAAACTCTGAATCAGTAATCTTGATAGGTGAACCTGAGTTGTCTATGCTTGAATCGGAATTTTCACTCATTTCCTTCACTCAGCGCTCAAGTAGTTGAGCGCAACTCTCATTTAAGCACATCTCAATTTGTCACTTTAATTTGCCAATATTATAAGTCAGGTATGTGCTGCTTTAATCATCATCCTCTTCTTTTATCTTGTATTTTGCTGCTTTTATCAAACCTATTGGTCCTGTCATCATCATATCTCCTCCAGGAGCTGCAAAATGAGCTTCAATCTTAGTCTTCTTTATTTTAGCTCTATTAGGACCCGTAATGACAATGATGTCGATGTCTGGTATTTTTTTAGGTGTTAGTGTATAGAATGCCCCATGACCACCGTCTTCGAAGATAGAATCATTGCTAACTTCTCCTTTGATAAAATCTTTCACTAATGACTCAATCTTAGGTGGTGTCATGAGATTTGTGTGGTGTTCTAAAAGAGCAAGTACATTTCCTTCTGAAATTATTGATGCTGTGAAATGTTCATTTCCGATATTAGCTGATAAGATTGTGGCTGCTTTACTTACTTTTTGATCTTCTAAACATCCCAAGATAGCTGCTATAGAAGTATCCATTACTATGGTTTTAGCTTCTGGAATTTGAGAATTAGATGATCTAATCGCTGACGTCATTCTTATGAAATGATTGGGTAATTCATCTTCTTCATAGGCAAGGCTCTCCAGCTTGGGAAAATATTTTAATCTTCTTTCAATTTGATCTAATCTGAATTTCCTATTACTAATTTCATGTTTTGGTGTTCCATGATCCTGAACAGCTATAGCGACAATATCTATGTTTGAGAGATCCTCTTCGAATTCATTTAAGAAATTTTGAATTATACTTATGTTTATTTCTCTTGTTTCAAGCGTCTCGCCAGAAAAATCTACCGGAGGCTTTTCTTCATCTATTATTTGAAAACCTTGAGTTTCAACTTCTTCTAGTTTGTTTCTGATAGAATATGCTACATTTTTTGTAAGAATGACTTTTAGTCCTTCGTCGAGATGGCTTTTGAGAGCCTCAGAGAAAATTCCTCCACCAATGGTCTCACCCTTTATGAAAAGGTTTGATCGAAGTTTTGTAAGATCTTTAACCTTTTTTGAATAGACCGTAGCTGGACTGGGAAGTACGATCTTTACACAGTTTTCCAGCTCTTTTTGATCATCATAAAGTAGAATATCTTCTGTTCCCGAACCAATATCCAAAGCTAATATTCTCAATACATTATTTACCTCTCAACAATGGTACTGAATAATATCGTATAGATATTAGGTTCTCTCAACTAGTGTAGACACAAATCTTGTCTTGAAAGATTAATATTATTCATTATTCAAGAACTATCAATAATGTTAGGTGGGAATAGAGTATAAAGAATGATGTGCAGCCTGCAGAGAAATTGAAGCGAGAAATCGCTAGATCATATGACTCAAATCCTAAAGGTTGGAATGTCTTTGTCGGCCGAGATAAACGAAAATTCAGCCAAGCCCTGATATCTAATGATTCCAATGTCTGGGTTTTGAAAGAAGAAATTATTAACCCATACAAGTCTGTTGGACTTGGCGTCAAATTAGTTGATCAAGTAGATTCTCTAAAAAGTGCGGCGTCACAAGAATTTGGCTTAAGGCCACTAAATCAGGTACAAATAAAAAAACTTCTCGATTTAACTAAGAAAGAAAAATCACCTAGAGATTTACTACTTGGAATAATGAAGTCGAAACCGGTCTCTTCAGGCAATATTACAAGCCCTTTGATTCTTCAAGGTCCTATTATGACTACTGAGAATCCGTTAAGTTTACTCTCGGACAAGCATCGAGAACTTGACCGTAAATTAAACAGTGAATTGAATAAACTGTTATTAAGAAAATATCCTCAGACAGTATTACCTTACCTTTAATATTTCTTTGATTTTTTCCTTTTTTATCGAGGAATAGTTAAGTATCTTTGCTTAATCATCATCTTAACACATATTTTATTAGTTGATGCTTTATGACTTTGAAAAGTCAACAGGTAGTAATGGCAGCTCTAAATGCGACTCTATATGCAGTATTTGGTTACATGACATTTCTTGGAATATTTGCTCCAATAGTTGGTATTGTTCGTTTTTGGGGGCCAGCTGTTGTGGTTCCAGCAGTATTTGCAGCCCTTTTTGGAGGAATGGTTGGTGGTGTTGGTGCTGCGATTGGCATCTTCATAAGTGACATGATTATCCATGGAAATATGCTGTTGAGCCTTGCTGTAGGAGTTCCAGCAAATTTTGTTATGTTTTATATTATTGGGGAATTTGGACGAACTAGACCTAAAATATCAGTAGTAAACATGGGATTGATAGCAAGTTGCTTAATTATTCTTGCAATGTTCGTAATACGATTGTTTTTGAGTTCTGAATTTACTTTTGAAGCTATTGCTATTCTGATAAGTTTCACGTTGATTAGTATTATTTTAGTCATCGCATTGGTTAAGTTCTGGGCTCGTTGGCGCTGGTTCACCGTTGCTTCAATAGTTGGAAATGCTTTAGGAAGCGCGATAGTAGGTGTAGGTGTCTGGTTGTTTAGCCAATTTTTTATTCTCCCTCTGAACCTTGGTCATAAGTTATCGTTTACTGCAGCTGTTATCTGGTTTACGTGGACTTTTACAAATCAGATGCCTTTCTTGCTTATTTTTGGACCACCAATTCTGAAGGCGTGCTATAGAGCTTTCCCCTCACTCATTGAGCCTCGTTCTTTGGATTCATAAAGCGTTATAAAACAGTCTTATTGATTTGATCTGGAAAGCGGGGGTTGCCAAGCCAGGTCAAAGAACTCGGTTGAACCGAGGTTTGAAGGCGCAGGACTGAGGTTGTGTATATTCATCTGTATGTTGATGTCATAGCAGAACTCCTGTCCCGCAGGGGTTCGAGGGTTCAAATCCCTC